>CAXNIQ010000006.1:0-18142 GCA_964202465.1 Ilumatobacteraceae bacterium | reverse complement strand
TCACTGATGTTGATGACGCATTCCAGCACCCCTTCTGCCTATCGGGCTGTTTGGAGTGGTTGCTACCTGCGGTGGTATATTGGGCGCATGGGAAGCATCGGTGGTCCAGAACTCATTATTGGTTTGATTATTGTCGCTTTGCTCTTTGGGTCGCGTTTGCCAAAGCTTGCTCGCAACCTTGGGCAAGCAACAAACGAGTTCAAAAAGGGTCAAGCAAGTGCTAACAAGGACGACGCTCCAAAGAGCGACACTCCTCCGTCCAGCAATTAATTAGCCAACACTTTTACTCTCAGGCCTGTTATGTCGGCCAACAGTGTGCGACGCTCCATAGCTGCATAAATATTTAAATCGCCGTCAAGTTTCTTTGTCGTAGTAAAGAAAATTTTCAATTCACCATCACTAATGCTCGTCGTTACTTTCTTAACACGGCCATCCTGGGTTCGATCGAGCCCAATTGCAATTCGCAATACTCCTGCGAGTGCGCTCACGAGTTTTTGGTCATCTTGTGAGAGCATCGCGAATTCTGGATGGCCGAGTTTTGGCAAACCTTTGCGGTGGTATCGCGCAACCTGGGCGATTATCTCAATCTCGCGATCATTGAGACCAACGAGTTCTGAGTTGCGAATTACGTAATACGAATGCAGATGGTGCTTCGAGTGCGAAATAACCACACCAACGTTGGCCAGCAAGGCTGCTGCTTCAAGAAGTTTTCGGTTTGACTGCACAACGCCGAGCACATCCCACACTTGATCAAACAAGTCGAGCGCAATACGGGCAACATTTTGTGAATGCTCTGGTCGGTCATCACAGCGGTCGGCAAGTAGTTGCACACTGCGCATTGCAGCATCGGTATCGCCAGAAGTCGGACCAAGGCCGCGCCGTTGCAGAGTGTCGAGGATGACGCCTTCACGCAAGGCATAGTCGCTATACATAAATGTTTCAACGCCGTAGACACTCGCAATGCCCTCAAGAATGATTGCCCCGGCCAAGATAATTTCGGCCCTGCTCTTTTCGAGCCCAAACTTTTCGCGTCGTTCGTCAACAGTGTTGACTGAACTCAGCATCGTCACTGTTTGGGCAATTTGTGCCTGCGTGAACTCGAAGCGGTTGAGTGTTTTGGGTGCGGAATTATCGGTCCTTTGCTGGATAAGCCGAGCAATGGTTTCTGCAGTTCCAGATGACGCGACGGCAACGTCGAATCCAAACTCAATCACTTCGGATTGCAACACCATGAGTGTGGAGCGCACATGCGAGCGGCAACTGCTCACCGCGCTTGGATGCTGGGCTGCAGAACCGAAGAATCGATCGGTAAGCCGAACCGCGCCGAGTTTGAAACTGCGAGCAAGCAAAACTTCGTCGTCGTTGCCGAGCACAATCTCGGTTGATCCACCGCCAATGTCGCATAACAGCATTGGTCGATCGTGTTCGCCGACACCGTGTAATGCACCAAGATGAATCAAGCGAGCTTCTTCGACACCAGAAATGACTTCAATGTCTATTAGCGCTTCTTTTTTTGCTCGGCGAATGAACTCAATACGGTTCTTGGCTTCGCGAACGGCACTCGTTGCAACTGCGCGAATCTCGGCATTGTGCGAAGCGGCAATTTTCTGCATCCGCACCAAACACGCAATACCTCTATCAATCGCGGCAGTCGACAGTTCGTTCATATCACCGGCACCATGTCCGATGCGCACGGTCTCTTTTTCAGTCTCCACAACTTCAAACCCACCATCAACCACTTTGGCGATGATGAGATGAAAACTATTGGTACCTATGTCGAGCGCTGCAATTGTTGTGTTTCCCCCGTTTGACACGCGGGTCAGTCTAGTAAAGGGCTATTTCTGGCGATATCGTTGACACCATGTCTGAAGCCCCAGTAGCAACCGAGCCATCCCGCGGCCACGCTCGCATCACCTATACCGGTGCAGTGTCGCCGCATTGGGCTGTCTACAGCGACTTTGGTGACCCAAACCTGCTTGAAGAGTTTCGTGCCCGCGTGCTTGCGCGCTTGGTGCTGTTGCCTCGCAACGACCCACAGTTCCGTCGCAATCAAGAGCGCGTCAACCGTGATGCCGAGCGTGAGCGCATTTCTGTCGAGTGGGAACTCGGCTATAACGACGCTCAATAATTTGCAAATCCAATCTGAAGCAAGGGTAAACCCCAGATGACTTCTTGGCGACAACTTCTTGCACAGACCATCAAGCGAGATGGGCACAATTACGATTCTGGCATCGACGCGCGAATTATCAACCGAGAATTGAGCTGGCTGGATTTCAACTCCAGAGTCTTGTCATTGGCCCAAGACAATGAAATTGAACTACTTGAGCGCTGCAAATTCATGGCAATTTTTTGCAGCAATTTAGATGAGTTTTATCAGATTCGTGTTGCTGCGCTCAAAGATCAAATTGCAGCCGACGTAACTGCCGTTACTCCAGACGGGCGCACACCAAAGCAGCAGTTACATGAAGTTCTTGTTCGCGTGGCACAACTGGTTGAGTTGCAAGAACAGATTTACAACGACGAGTTAATCCCTCGACTCCTCTCCAACGAAGTACGTATTGTCAAATGGGACGACGCTACGGCTGTCGAGCGCGAATATCTCAACACAATGTTTGAGACAAAATTATTTCCAGTGTTGACGCCATTGGCTGTAGACCCGGCACATCCGTTTCCATATATCTCTAACCTGGCGCTCAATTTGGCCGTGCTTGCTGTCAATCCACGTACCAACGAGAAACGCTTTGCTCGCGTCAAGTTGCCACCAATTCTCCCCAGATTCCTGCAACTTCCCGATAGTTTGCGATTCGTACTCATTGAAGATGTAGTCACAGCCAATCTCGGTCGACTGTTTCAAGGCATGACAATCGAGCAGTGCTACACATTTCGAGTCACCAGAAATGCCGACTTGTCGGTAGATGACGAAGACGCTGAAGATTTGCTTGCGGCTGTCGAGATGGAGTTGCGCCGACGAAGGTTTGGCCGTGCAGTTCGACTTGAAGTGTCAAACGGAATGTCTCGAGAAGTGCTCGATTTGCTGGTTGACGAATTAGAGCTTGAGCCAGCCGATGTAACTGTCCATCATGCACCTCTCGGGCTCACCGCTTTGATGCAAATTTCTGGTCTCGACCTTCCACATTTGCGTGTTAAGCCATGGCCCGCGCTCACCGCTGGTCGTTTGGCCGCAGCCGAAGACGAGAGTCGATCAATCTTCAGTGTGATTCGCGAGAGGCAACTTCTTGTTCATCATCCGCATGAGTCGTTCGCTTCGTCTGTTGAATCATTCGTTAAGCAAGCTGCTCTTGATCCGCTAGTGCAGTCAATAAAGATGACGTTGTATCGCACCTCGGGCGATAGTTCGATCGCACGTCACCTGATTAAGGCAGCAGAAATGGGCAAGCAAGTAGCGGTGGTGATCGAGTTGAAGGCTCGTTTTGACGAAGCACGCAACATGTCGTGGGCCAAAGAACTCGAGTATGCCGGTGTGCACGTTACGTATGGGCTAGTCGGACTCAAGACGCATGCAAAGTGCATTTTGGTTGTGCGCAATGATCCGGACAAGATGCGCCGTTACGTGCATATGGGTACCGGAAACTACAACTCGACAACAGCACGCATCTATGAAGACATTGGGTTCTTCACCTGCGAGGACGACATCGGTTCGGACGTCTCCGAATTGTTTAACTACTTAACTGGATACGGTCACGAGCCGGACTATAAAAAACTGATTGTTGCACCACACAAGTTGCGTTCACGAATTGTTGAGCTCATTGACAAAGAAGCGACATTCGGCGCACAGGGTCAAATCACGATGAAGATCAACTCGATCTCGGACAAGGCTGTGATTGAGGCGCTGTATCGAGCGAGCAATGCTGGGGCGCAGATCACGCTTGTTGTTCGCGGCATCTGTTGTTTGCGCGCAGGGGTACCAGGCATGTCCGAAAACATCACAGTGCGCTCGATTCTTGGAAGGTATCTCGAGCACTCGCGTATTTATCGCTTTGAACACGGTCTCTCCACTGACGAACCACTGCATCTCATTGGATCTGCCGACATGATGGGCCGAAATTTGGACGGCAGAGTAGAAACTCTTGTTCCATTGACGCACCCAAAGCACCGCATGTGGCTCGATACGGTGATCGGGTTTTTGACTGCTCCCGACATCTCTCACTTCAAACTCCACGAAGATAATTCATGGACACATGAGGGCGCCACTGGGCTGACCGTTGATGCCCAGAAAACTCTCCACGACTGGGTGTTGGAGACTCAAGTTCGATAACGATTGCCAGGGGGTCATTCACCCTGCCGTAATCTCGTGTTCAGCAGAGTTTTGCTTTATGCGTGTAAGTTTTAGTGCAGATCCACGGTGTCACGCGGGTGTAGACAAGAAAGTTGGAACATGGACGAATTACGTAAGACGTTTCACCAAGAACTCGATGCTATTCGCGATCAAGTTATTCGACTCGGAGCTTCAGTTATAGAGGCTGTTCCCCGAGCAACAAGTGTGTTGCTCTCTGGAGATCTTGAAGGCGCCGACTATTTAGTGCAGAGTGACGACGAAATTGACGCGCGAACTGTTGAGATTGAAGACCAATGTTTTCAGCAGTTGGCATTGCAGGCTCCAGTTGCAGGCGATCTGCGACAACTCGTCTCGATTATTAAAATCACTGGAGAGCTTGAGCGTTCGGCGGATTTGGCCGTCAACATTTGCAAGGGTGCGCGACGCATCTATGGTCACGACATTGATCCAGTGCTCAGAGGCTTGATCACCAAAATGAGCGAACAAGCACAGCAACTCTTCATTTCGGCGATCGATGCATTTGAAACAAGTGATGCGGCAAAGGCTGCGGCCATCGACGACATGGATTCATTCTTGGATGGGCTCCATCGCCAATTCATTCAAGAGATCTTTGAGTGTCATGCGCGTGGCAAAATGGATGTGCAGGTTGCGGTGCAGCTGGCAATCATTGGTCGCTTCTATGAGCGGATCGGTGACCACGCAGTAAATGTGGGTGAGCGAACCCAATTTATTTTGACGGGTTTCGTGCCAGAGCACCGGGGTGCTGCACGATTTAAGGCTCGTCACGAAAATGACTCGCAGTCTTCAACAGATCTCACTGCTTAGCAGCCGAATTAAGGCATGATGACAGCCGTCTGGATTGTCGTAAGCATCTTGGTCGGTCTGGTCATTGGGGTGAGCATTTGCAAGAAGTACGGTATGCGAGGCCACGTCGTATCGCCAATGCAAACTGTGGCCACTGAGGCCCCAACGCCAGTCGTTGACGAGCAGTTGTTGAGCGCATTTGATTTTCTGCCAATCGGAGTAGTAATCAGTCGCACCGGTTCAAACAACCTGTTGCGAAACAAAATCGCCAGAGAAATAACTGGTGTTCGACATGTTGACGTGCTTGTTGACGAAGCTGTTGAGTTGCTGGTGAAAGAGACTTTGGTGGTTGGAGAGCAGAGTAAGTCGTTTCAAGTTGCTGGGCCGCCAGTGCGATACTTCAACTTGAATGCACAAAAATTGGATGATGTTGGGGTTGTCGTAACCATCGAAGACACAACCGATCGTGTGCGTATTGACACCGTGCGCACAGACTTCGTTGCAAACCTCAGCCACGAATTGAAAACCCCAATCGGTGGTATCGCTGCACTCGGTGACACGATGATGGACGAAACCGACCCATTAGTGATGAGGCAACTCGCCGAGAGAATTGTGCGTGAATCGTTTCGGATGGCGGGAATTGTTGATGACCTGCTGGATCTCTCGCGAATCGAGTTTGGAAGTTCATCTGAGTGGGGCAGAGTTAACATCTCGAGTGTTGTGCGAGAAGTCGTTGCTTTACTCAAGGACAACGCGCTTCGACGCAATGTTGAGCTCTTAATCAGTGGACAGAGTGATGCAGAAGTGTTGGGAGATCGGAGCCAGCTGGTCTCGGCTTTTTCAAACTTGGTCGAGAATGCCATCAAATATAGTGAGCCAAATCACTCAGTAAAAATTGTTGAGACTGTGGCTCAAGATTCTGTCTCTGTCGCAGTTATCGATCAAGGATTGGGCATTGCTCCAAAAGATCATGAGCGGATCTTTGAGCGGTTTTACCGTGTTGATCGCGCGCGAAGTAGATCAACTGGTGGTACCGGTCTTGGTTTGTCAATTGTGAGGCATGTTGTAGATAACCATGGCGGCAAAATCGAAGTGCATTCACACGAAGGCGAAGGCGCCACTTTTACTGTTGTATTACCCCTACCAAAGGAAATGACACATGAGCCAGCCAACTGAACTACCAATGGTATTGGTAGTCGAAGACGAAGAGTCATTCATCGAAGCACTTGACATTGGTTTGAAGCGCGAAGGATTTAGGGTGAGCATTGCACACGATGGCGCCGAGGCGTTATCGATGTTTGAAAAAATAAACCCAGACATCATTTTGCTAGACGTGATGTTGCCAAAAGTTTCGGGAACCGATGTGTGTCGCGAAATTCGCAAAAAGAGCCAAGTGCCAATCATCATGGTTTCGGCAAAGGGATCTGAAATTGACACAGTGATTGGTCTTGAGGTTGGTGCAGATGACTACATTGTCAAGCCATATCGTTTGCGAGAACTCGTTGCGCGCATCCGTGCTGCCTTGCGTCGTAGCTCACTCACACCTACTGAAATCGACGAAGTTGGCATCGGTACTGTTTCAATTGGTGATGTTGCGATTGATCCGGAACAACACGTGGTGACGGTACGTGGCGAAGTGACCAAACTGCCACTCAAAGAGTTTGAGTTACTCTACGTGCTGATCGCCAATGCTGGACGAGTGCTGACTCGCGAAACATTGATTGACAGAGTGTGGGGCACCGATTATTACGGCGATACCAAGACACTGGATGTGCACATCAAGCGCTTGCGCAGCAAGATTGAAACACAGCCAGCAGATCCAACTCGGTTGGTGACCATCCGTGGCCTTGGCTACAAATATGAGAAAATGAGCGCATAGCAAAACACAATCGACATACCGGACTCGCACCGTCAAGTCCCTTGACGCGGCTGTCTCGTGTGCACATCTTGATGGTGGTTGGTGAAGCAGCACTCGCTGTTTCACTTGCTGACTCACTGTTTTTATCCATCAGCCCCGATGCGGCGCGCTCAAAAGTCATTTTGTTTTTAGCGATCAGTTTGGCTCCATTTGCTGTGCTCGCTCCGATTATTGGTCCGTACATCGATCGCTTGCCAGGAGGACGTCGCATCACCGTTTGTCTTGTGGGGGTAATGCGCGCGTTGGTGTTGATTGCGATGATGAAGTGGCTGAACACGCTTGCACTATTTCCGCTTGCATTCTTATCGCTAGTGCTAGCCAAGACATATGGCGTGTCGCGCTCGGCAATCATGCCAACTGTTGTAGACAGTGATGAACATTTGATGGCTGCCAATGGAAAACTGGGTCGGCTCACGAGTGTCGTTGGTTTTTTGGGCGGCGCACCAGCAGTGTTGTTGCAACTTGTAGACACAAGACTGTCACTCGGATTGTCGGCTTGTGCATTTGCATGTGCGGGTGTTGCAGCACTTGCGTTGCCACAACATGTCGCAGCAGTTCCAAGCACAATGCAGGAAATTGAAAAACGCGAGCTTCACGCACCGCAAATAGTTCAGGCAGCATTTGTGATGCTTGCGCTTCGAGCAGCGATTGGGTTTATGTTTTTTCATCTTGCTTTCTGGTTACGCGATCAAAAAGCGGGCACTGCATGGTTTGGCTTAGCGGTTGCGGTGTGCTCGTTGAGCACCTTCGTCGGAAATGCTGCTGGCCCACTTTTGCGACGACGGATTCATGAACAGATGATGCTCAAACTTTGTGTTGCAAGTGTTTGTCTGGGCGGTTTGATAGCGGGGTACTTTGGTGGAATTACGGCCGGAATTATTTTGGCTGGTGTCGTCAACGGCGTCGGAGCCATCGGTCGACTTGCATTTGAATCCGTTGTGCAGGCGAAGGCACCAGATGCCAACCGTGCACGAGCATTTGTGCGCTATGAAACCCGGAATCAAATCGCTTGGGTCGTTGCCGGGTTGCTTGCAGTCATTGCAACACCGCCAGGTGCTGTTGGCTTCATGATTGTTGGTGTTGGATCGGCAGTCGCGTCGCTGCTATTTGTCTTGCAGTTCAATGCGAGCAAGCCAAAGCCCGGGCGCATCTAGCTCGTTTGGTGTTGGCAAGTTGCCTGCCTGTGAAAAGAGTTGGGCGAGTCCGTCGTGTCCTGCTCGTTCGGTGACGCCCGTGGCAAAGGCATGGCCTCGCTCGACCTGTGCGCGAGTGAGCTTTAAGCCCAACAACTGTTCGACAAATGTGTCATGGGGGGCAGACTCAACACGTCGTCTGCGCGCCGCTTCTGCAATCTGATCGCCCCCGCCCAATAATTGTGCCGAAATGGCATCAACGCTGTGGTCTATGTAGCCGATGATCGAAGCAATCATCGCGTCGAGTACAGGTGCTTGACGCTCCTGTTCAGGCGAGCGCACAGCGCCCAAAATAATGGTCGGGTCTGTGAGCATTTTTTGCATCATCGCCATCGGATCGCTCGTTCCAAGATCCATTGTGGTGAGTCGATCCATGAGGGCATTTGGATTTGGGCGAAAACCTGCGATGTATTTTCCAATTTGTTCGTTGATTGTTGTGCGAACATGGTCAACACTTAAAACTGCATGTGACGTGAGTTCGTGCACCAACACCCACATGCGCATGTCGTCGACTGCGATGCTCCAGTCGTTTGCAAATTGTTCAATATTGCTAGCAACAAGAAGAAGTTGGTTTTTCGGTTCGCGCGGGATCGGTAAATCGTATTGTCCGAAAGCTCGTAGTGAGAGTTGCCCGATCATTGACCCGATCGACATGCCCATCATCGCTGGTGCCATCATCTTGTTGAGCGATGCCAGCATCGACGCAATTTGGTCGTTGTCTGTGTCGGTGTCTCTATCAAGTTCGGTGCCGGGCTGCGGCGCTTCAATACTCGGATTGCTTAATGCAGATGCAAGTTGAGTGAAGAGCGGCTTGTACGACTCGAGCGTGTGGTGTACCCAAGTGGAGTGATTGGTGACAACAATGTTGGGAAGCGCGGTGCCAGCATCACTGCCACTGCCGGTAGTTAACCCGGTGTAATTGCGCACATGCATGTCGGCAATTGGTGCGAGTTGCTCGAGGCTTACTCGAGACGATGGCTCAACGTTTGCTTCGTTGTTGGTGCCATTCGTTGCAGTCGAGATGGCTACTTGACGCGCAACGTCCCACTGCAGTGACCCCTGGCCTGCCATTGCCTTTGCGAGATCGCCGAAAATCGGGATTCCAGCAAATGGTTGTTCGTCGGGGTTATTGCTCACTGATCTAGAGCCTATAAAAACTTTAAACTAAATGGCCATCCACAACCTCGGGTACGCTAAAAGCGATGTCACACCGTGAATTCTCTCTAGACAGCAACGTGTGGCTTGAAATCACTGCTTCCAAACTTGATGCGGGTGCGGTGTATGACTGGTCAGTGACCGATACATGCGGGGCAGTGGTGCTGTTTTCGGGCACTGTGCGCAATCATTCTGAGGGCCGCACCGAAGTGCACACCCTCAGTTACGAGGCCTTTGAGGAAGAAGTCATTCCGAAGTGTCGCGAAATTGTTTCCGAGATGAAAAATCAGTGGAACGACTTGGGCAGAATTGCGCTCATCCATCGAGTTGGTGACCTCAAGCTGGGCGAGTCGTCGGTTCTTGTTGTGGTCTCTGCTCCGCATCGACCCGAAGCATTTGAAGCGGCAAGATTTGGTATCGACGCCTTGAAAGCGACAGTGCCAATTTGGAAACGTGAAACATGGGCGACCGGAAGTGACTGGGCACTCGGTGCACAACATGTAACAACTGTTGATCAAGTTGCCAATGCCCCACAGCACAAGACGAGTGCCGGTTGATGATTGCAATCTCCAGTCTCTCACTGTTGTTTGCCGCAATCTCTGTGGTCTCTGCATCAACTCTCGTAGTGTTGATGCTTCAAGAGTCGCGCAACACAACACGCAACAATGGCATGGTTGCATTTCGTCGCCATTTGGACGCCCTTTCAGATGACTCTCGCGCTCATGTGCGCCAACAATTAAAAGATCATTCGACCAAACAGGGCAGAAGGTAGATCAAAGTGGCACGTGACTTAGCAATTGACCTTGGGACCGCAAACACCCTTGTGTATATGGAGGGTCGCGGCATTGTTATCAACGAACCTTCCGTGATTGCTGTCAATAAGCGCACGGGCGAGGTGCTCGCCACTGGCCAAGAAGCCTGGAGCATGATCGGTCGCACGCCTGGGTACATCGTTGCAGTGCGCCCACTTCGTGGTGGTGCTATCACCGACTTCGAAATTACTGAAAAGATGATCAGACTGTTGCTGCAACGCGCCGGCGTTTCACGATTTTCGCGACCCAAGGTGCTGATTTGTGTGCCGTCGGCTATTACCGAAGTGGAGCGACGCGCAGTAACCGACGCAACTCGTCGCGCAGGAGCTGCCGATGCTCAGTTGCTCGAACAACCGATGGCTGCAGCCATCGGTGCCGACTTGCCGATCAATGAGCCTGTTGGCAATCTCGTCATTGACATCGGTGGCGGCACTACTGAGACTGCAGTCATCAGCCTCGGTGGAATTGTTGCACTTGAGGCTGTGCGTGTTGGAAGTTTTGACATTGACGCAGCGATCCAGTCGTATGTGCGACGCGAACATGGTCTTGCAATCGGCGAGCGCACGGCAGAAGAGATCAAGATCTCGATTGGTAGTGCAATGGCAACGCCTGAAGATCGTGATGCAGAAGTACGAGGTCGCGATCTTGTTTCGGGTTTGCCAAAGACGGTGGTGCTGACATCGAGTGAAATTCGCGTCGCTATTGACGATGTGGTGACGCAGATGGTCAGCTCAGTTATTCGTTGTTTGGCATCGGCGCCACCAGAACTGTCTCAAGATTTTCTTACTCGCGGTATGTACCTCGTTGGCGGTGGCTCGATGTTGCGCGGTTTGGCACGGCGCATCGAGTGCGACACGCAGGTTCCAGTCAACATGTCGACAGAACCCCTTGAAGCAGTAGTGCTTGGCGCAGGTCACTGCGTTGAAAACTTTGCTGCCCTTCGCGGGTTATTCATGGACTCACGCCGCTAGATAAGTCGAGCAAGTCCTTCTTGCACCACTGTGACAACAAGTTTTCCGTCTTGGGTAAAAATATGACCCTCAGCCATTCCGCGAGAATTTGAAGTCGAAATCGAAGACTGTTGATACAGCAGCCAATCGTCTGCACGAAACTCGCGGTGAAACCACATCGCATGGTCGAGACTTGCGAGTTGCAGTGATCCGTCTGCAAGTGATCGGCCATGTGGCAAGAGTGCAGAGTCGAGCAACGTCATGTCGCTTGCATAGGTAACAATGCAAGCGTGCAACACACTGTCGTCTGGTAGTGAACCATCTGTACGAAACCACACCCGTTGGCCGGGTTGTGGATTGCCTCTGCGCGTGAATGGATTGCCATCTACATAACGCATGTCGATTGGCCGTGGTCTGTCGTACCAATCTCCAAGTTTTTCTTTATATGGTTCCATCAACGCTTTGAAATCGGGAAGTGATTCGGGAGATGGAACATCGGATGGCATCGCAATGTGATATTCGAGTCCTGTTTCTGGTTTTTGAAAACTGGCCTGCACATTAAAGATCGCTTTGCCGTGTTGAATTGCAACAACTCGACGAGTTGAAAAACTCTTACCATCACGAATGCGGTCGACTTCGTACAGAATCGGAACTCCTGGGTCGCCTGATCGCAAAAAATAAGCGTGCAATGAATGGACACTGCGGCCGGGTTCGTCGATCGTGCGAGCCGCGGCAACGAGTGCCTGACCAGCCACTTGACCACCAAATACTCGTTGGCGATTTTCGTCGGGAGATTGCCCTCGGAAAATATTGACCTCAATGGTTTCGAGATCGAGCAACGTAATCAGGTCTTGAAGGGGTTTACTCACCCTTTCATAATGCCAGCAATAGGTTGGGTACGTGTGCCCGACTAGCGTGAATTTCCATGACTAGTGCCAATAATTCTTCAACATCATCAAACTCGCTTGCCTTTCCTGCTGGCTTTACTTGGGGTACTGCCACGGCAGCCCACCAAGTGGAAGGCAATAACTGGAATAACGATTGGTGGGAGTGGGAGCATCGAGTTGGTACTCGCGTAAAAGAACCAAGTGGCGACACGTGTGACCATTACAACTTGTATGAACAAGATATTGCAATGCTTGCCAAGTTGGGTTTCGACAACTACAGATTCAGCGTTGAGTGGAGCCGGATTGAGCCAGAAGACGGAGAGTTTTCGCAAGCCGAGATCAATCACTATCGAAAAGTTTTGGAAGCATGTCACCATCACAACATCACACCGGTTGTGACATTGCACCACTTCACCACACCACGCTGGGTTGCGGCACAGGGTGGTTGGATCAACGAATCAACAGCAGATTTGTTTGCAAGATTTTCGGAGAAAGTTGCACAGTCATTGGGTGACGGCGTTGGCAAATGGTGCACAATCAACGAGCCAAACATGGTTTCAACTATTGGGTATTTGCTCGGCGAGTTTCCGCCTGGCATTAAATCTCGAGAATCTCGTGCCAAAGCAAATGAAGTGTTTTGTCTGGCTCACGAGAAGGCGCGCGATGCAGTGAAATCAATTTCGAGTGCTCCCTTAGGGATCACGCTTGCGATGCAGGAATACTCCATCAATGTGGATGACGAGTCTCATCGCGAGGCAGCAGAAGGCAAACGCGATATGGCATGGGAAGGCCTAGAGGACTGCTTTCTAGAAGTGGCTCGTGGCGACGATTATTTTGGAGTTCAGACATATACGCGAGAGCGTTTCAACCAAGACGGACGCATACAGCCCGACGCCGACATGCGCACGACGATCATGGGCTATGAGTTCAGGCCGCAAGCCCTCGAAGCGTGTATTCGTCGAGCATGGGAAAAAACAGGCCACGTGCCAATTATCGTGACCGAAAACGGAATTGCTACAAGCGATGATGCCGAGCGAATCGAATACGTACACGGCGCGCTCGAAGGTGTGCTGAGCTGCATTGCTGACGGTATTGACATTCGGGGCTACACATATTGGAGCCTGATGGACAACTTCGAGTGGGTGTATGGCTATGGACCAACATTTGGAATCGTTGCGGTTGATTGGAAAACACAAGTGCGCACCCCGCGACCAAGCGCATCGTGGCTCGGACGAATTGCACGCGGCAATGCATTGCTGCCACGCAATGCGTAGTGAGTAGCAATACCAGCGTGACTCGACTGAGCGGCGAACGTCGCGCCGTTGCAATAGCCGCAACTGGTTTTATGCCCGAAGAAGAGGGCGATGCGCTGTACATAGCGGCGCTTGCTGCTGGGGCGTCATGCCCCGGATTGCCAATGGTTGAAATTGGTTCATACTGCGGTCGAAGCACTGTGTGGTTTGGTGCGGCTGCCGAAACTTGCAACGCAATACTTTTTGCAGTCGACCATCACAGTGGGTCGGAGGAAAACCAGATTGGTTGGGAGTGGCACGACCCAACATTGGTCGATGCTGACACTGGACGATTCAATACGTTGCCCCACTTTAAAAACACAATGGGTCGTGCAGGGCTTACCGAGACGGTGCGAACTGTTGTCGGAGACTCGCCGACAATTGCAAGCACCTGGACGCAACAGATTGCAATGTGCTTTATTGATGGCGGCCATGCCCGAGATGTTGCAGCCAATGACTATGCATCTTGGAGTGTGCACATTGCGATCGGCGGACTACTCGCGATTCATGATGTATTCACAGATCCGGCACTAGGCGGACAGGCTCCATTTGAGGAGATTTATTTGGCGTCCAAAAACAGCGGCAAGTTTGAAGACGTGAGTGCAACTGGATCGCTGCGTGTGCTCAAGCGCGTGAAATAAAAATGTCTCTAAACCGGAATCAGTTTTTAGTCAAGCACAGTTGATGCGCCAAAGATTTTGCTGGCAGCGGTGTCGCCGCTGATTGCATTTGCTGCCAGGATCACTGCAGCACCGGTGTATGCGCTGCATTCATCGGCAGGAAACACAATGCGATCTGGATACACAATGCCGGTGAGGTATGCGCCGCTTTCTGTGCGGTGCGCGTTTGTCCACGACAACAATTGCTTTGCGGTGTCGATGTCGCCGATGGCAGAGTGGGCTAGCGAGCATTCTGCTGTTTCGGCTGCAGTCACCCAATCTTCGTCATTGACGCAGCGCACGCCACGACCAGCAATGACAAATTCTTCCCACTGCAAGGCAATACGCGTTTTGGCCTCGGTGCCAGTGAGCGCGCCTGTAAGTACGGGGTAATACCAATCCATTGCCCAGCGAAGTTTTGGCTCAAACGCATCCAGATTGGTGCCGATGACTTCATCAATTGCGTCGGCCGCAGCGCGCCATTCGGGTTGCGAATCGCCAACGATGGCACCGATGTTTGCAGCACAATGCAGTGCGTGACGGATTGATGAAGAACCCGTGAGGAGCGCATAATCCCAAGGGCTTGCGTTCACTTCGCGCGCCCACAAGATGGTGCCGTCTGGGCGACGCATTGCCAAGACCCATTCCATCGCCCGCTTGACCGCTGGCCACATGCGCGCTACAAATTGTTTGTCGCTGGTGCTCATCCAGTGATGCCACACTCCAGTGCCGATGTAAGCGCACACGTTGGTGTCGAGTTTGGTTTCTTCAACTGATCCGTCTGGCAAGTAGTAGTTAAACCAACTGCCGTCTTCACGTTGTACCGAAGTAAGCCATTCATACGCACGTTGAGCCTGATCATGCAGGCCCATCACGTCGAGCGCCATTGCGGTCTCCACATGGTTCCATGGGTCACAGTGTCCACCCATAAACCACGGGATCATTCCACTTGCAAGTTGCAGTGAAGCAATTGAGTTGGCGGTTGCTAGCAACTCTTCTTGAGTGATCACGTCATCTAGATGGTTGCCGATGAGTTGGTTATTTTGCACTGTTAACCGGCTTCATCGAATAGACGACGTAGCTCTTACCGAGCACAGGCGCCAATACTTGTTCGGCAACTTTGGTCACTTTTGGTTTGGAGATGATGTCCCACTCTAAAAACTTTTTGTATGCATTGACCATTCTGTTGTCTTCGCGAGCCGGCCCTACAGCACAACGTAGCCACCAATACGGAGAGTGCAAACCGTGGGCGCGATGTTGTCCAACAATGCGCAAGCCGGCAGCGCGCAATTTTGCTTTCAGTTCGGTGCCGCTATAGATGCGCACGTGGCCACCAACAACAAATGGTGCGTGGTATTCATCCGACAGCATCCAGTTAATTTTTTCGGGAAACCACGACGGTACGGTGGCGGCAAGTGTGCCACCCGGCTTGAGCACGCGAGCGAGTTCGCTGAGCGCCCCAACATCGTTTTGAATATGCTCGAGAACTTCAGAGGTGATGATGCAGTCAAACGAATTGTCGGCAAATGGCAAACATGTTGCGTCGCCACGCAACACACCCACCAGGTTTTCGGCCTTAATTTCGCCTGCTTCGTACATGGCGCTAAATGTGGCTCGCATTGCCACCACTTCGTCGTGTGCATAGTCGAGGGCAACAACTTGTGCTCCGAGGCGTGCTGCCTCAAATGCATGACGACCAAAGCCTGCTCCTGCATCCAAAAACAATGTTCCATTGCCAATCGAGAGTTGATCAAAGCGCACAGTCAGCATTGGCTATTTGCTGTCTCGAAGTTGGAGTTTTTTGACATTATGCGGCATTGAAAGAACTTCTTTGTATTGATCGACAGTGAGTGCAGCACAATGGCGCCAACTCCAGCGCTCGACAACGCGGGCTCTGCCAGCGGCACCGATGCGGTCGCGCAATTCTTTGCTGTCGAGTCCGCGACGAATTGCTGCCGCCAGCGCTTCGGCGTCACCTGCCGGACATGACAGCACGGTGTCGTTGTCGGTGCCGGTCACTTCGGGAAGCGCGCCACCTGTTGTGGCAACTAAACATGTTCCCGTTGCCATTGCTTCAATTGCTGGAAGGCTAAAACCCTCGTACAGACTTGGCACCACCGCAAGCTCGGCTTCTGCATACAACTCAACGATGCGTTCGTCGGTTACCCCAGAAACGTGCGTGATGCAATCTTCGAGACCGAGCGAACGAATGAGGTCGGCGTTAGCACCTTCGCGCGGCTTGCCGATAATGGTGAGGTGAACATCGCGCTCGGTACGCAATTTTGCAAGAGCCTCGAGCAAATACGAAAGACCTTTGAGTGCAACATCGGCTGATGCAGTAGTGATCATGTGGCCGGGCTTGCGCTGCACCGTGGGCTTTGGCGAAAACAATTCGTGGTCGACGCCAACTGGCACGAGGCGCATGCGGTCAAGTGAAACCTTCATGTCGGTATGAATGTCATCAATGGAGTTTTTGCTCACAACGACAACGCGTGGCATTTTGCTTGCAACCTTGCCCTGCATCTCAACAAACGAATACCAGCGGCCAATTGCTTTGCGCTTCCACCATGTTGGCGTGTGCTCCATCTCGAGTTTGCGATCTTTGGTGATGGGGTGATGCAGTGTCACGATGGTTGGAATGATTTTTTCGATTTTGAGGATGCCATAACCGAGACACTGATTGTCATGCACGATGTCGAAGTCTCTAATGCGTGTTTTGAGAGCACGGTGCGCTCGGATACTGAACGAGCGTGGCTCGCCAAACGTGCCTTTAAGAAATTGCGCAGACTCAACGAAGTTTGGCCAGTCATTGATCTCCCAATATGCGGGGAAGCGACCGGGGTGAGCATCGTTAAAAATGTCAAGGCTTGGCAGTTGGTGCAGTTGCACTCGCGGATCAAGAATCGGGTACGGCTGTCCGCCAAAAACTTCGACATGGTGACCGAGGTCGACAAGCGCTTTAGTGAGGTGACGCGTGTACACGCCCTGGCCACCCACGTGGGGCTTGCCTCGGTAGGTGAGATACGCAATACGCAACGGGCCGTTAGGGTCGAACGGCGTTGACATAGCCGTACCACTCTACCTAGTGGTAACCAAGTGCAGTCAGCCGGAAGTTGCGCGTGAGAGGTTGGTTGGGGGAGACCGCCAGCGGTTCGGAATTGAGTCCGTTAGGTGGTCCAGATTGTGGCTCAACGCAGATTGCATGCACGGGCTTGTTGTAGATCACCCAGTGGCTGCAGTCGCTCTCGAGATGCACGACGAGACCATTGCCAAATGTAAGCGTTGGCGGTGCATCGGCATCGGTGAAGCAGTCGTCGAGTGGTGAAGGAGTTTGGCCAGTCAGTTGCAGTGTTGTTGGAGTAACGACTTGTGAAGTTGCGATGCCAGCGATATCACGCACATACATCGATGTAAATGCGGCATCAAGTTGGACTGGCCGCACAAACCACGGGTGCCAGCCAACTTGAGCGGGCATGTCTGTTTGCATAGTTGTCTCATTCATAAATACGGTGAGCCGCATTTCGATTGATGAGTCGTCGACACTCACAAGATGTTCAACCCATCCAGCAAACGGCCAACGATCATCAAAATCTATTCGCAGGGTTGCGCTTGTTGCTGACGCATCAATAATTTTCCATGGTGCGTTATAAACAAGGCCATGAATTGCGTGTGGTGCGAGCAATGGATCTCGATCTCTTGGCACATGGTGAGTGACGCCATGATGCATAAAAGTTGCATCTCGCAAGCGTCCGGCCCACGGAACCATGGGGTAACAGCCCCATGAAAGCGAATCATTGTCATGGCGTTGCAACAAGATTTCCTGACCATCAAAACACAAACTTGACAAACGTGCTCCGTGATCGGCATCGATCACTGCATTGAGGGTGCCACTTGAAAGTGTGACGATCTGATTGGCGGTCATGCTTGTTTTTTGCGACGGCCAACGAACATGAGCGCGAGCAACAATGCACTCATCGCGACAATAATTGGCATATCGCCAAGGTGCGAGTAGATGGTGCGGCCAGAGCGCAATTGCACTTGTCGTTCGATCACGCGTTGTTCGCTCACGCCGGTGCGGTCAAACACTTGACCATCGGGTGATACGAAAGCAGAGAAGCCTGTGGGCGAAACCTGAACGAGCCAGCGTCCAGTCTCGAGTGCTCGCAACCTTGATG
>CAXNIQ010000005.1:0-18878 GCA_964202465.1 Ilumatobacteraceae bacterium | reverse complement strand
GCGGCACCCGCAACGCCATGGCACTTGCGTGGCCTAAGAAGATTGCCGACAAGGGTGGTTTGCGTACACAGTTTCACCACGTGATTGACATCGTGCCAACCATTTATGATATTGCTGGCATCACACCTCCAACACATGTCAATGGCATCGAACAGATGCCGCTGCACGGCACATCAATGGCATACACATTTGATTCTGCAAATGCGCCAAGCACCCACACCAGTCAATACTTCGAGATCTTGGGCAATCGGGCAATCTACGCAGATGGCTGGATGGCTTCGTGTTTCCATGGTCGACTGCCTTGGATCAGGTTGCAGGGTTTTGAGTTTGATGGTCCACAAGAAAAGTGGGAGCTGTACAACATCGCCGAAGACTTCTCGCAAGCAGTTGACCTGGCTAGTCAATACCCAGAAAAACTGGCCGAATTGCAAGCCCTCTTTCATCAACATGCAATTGATTACGGCGTCTATCCACTGCGCGACCCAGGCTCACCGCGCCATGGAGATTTTTCGGTGCCGCATTCACTCAATGGTTTGACATCGATGACCTATACGCCTGCACACGTACGCATGCCAGAATCTTCGGTGATCAACATCAAAAACTGTTCGTTTCGTATCACTGCAAACATCGAAATCAATACGGATACACCACATGGCGTGATCGTGTGTCAGGGTGGCAACATGGCCGGATGGTCGTTGTATCTCAACGAGCAGAGTCGACCAACCTTTCATTACAACTGGTTTGGCCACGAGCACACTTCCGTGGCTAGCGATACTCCGCTCGCTGCTGGCAAACACCAAATCGTTGTTGCATTTGCATACGACGGCGGATTCGGTGCGGGCGGAGACGTCACGCTAGTTGTTGACAACAACAACGCTGGCTCAGCACGCATTGACAAGACAGTTCCGCTTGTGTATTCGATTAGCGGCGAGACATTTGATGTGGGTGTCGACACTGGCTCGCCTGTTGGCCCATACCCGCATGGTTTCGACTGCACAGCAAAAATTCACTCGGTTGTAGTTGAGCGACTCGACGAACCGCCTGCAGAGATCAAGCAAATGATGCGCGATGGCGAATTTCGCGCCAGCCTCAGTACGCAATAATAATTAATTCGTGCGTTATTTTAACGGCGATCAATCGTTCTTGGAAATCACGAACATTTGGACACCAAAAGTGATGATTGAAAAAAACAATGAAGCCATACCGAAAAGGACGCCAAATTCGACGAGCGTGGGAATGTAGACCTCGTCTGGTCGAAATTGCTGACTCGGACGACCCCCGGGAATGCCCGGTGCGAGATCGATAAGCGGTTCAAATTCTGCGGCAAACAAGATGTTGATTCGTTTGGCAAATACACCCAGAATCAGAAGTACGGCTGCCACCAAAAGCATCCACGAATGCTTGCGCACTCGGTTTGATAACAGAATGATCGTTGGCAGGAACACCCCAACAATAATTTCGAGCCAGAAGACTGGTGCCAGTCGACCAACGAGCAGAATATCGAGTTGACGACGATGGTCAGGCTCGCCAGAGACAAATGTCGTCATGACTTCTGTGCCAAGCAGAAAAACATCTGCGGCGATAAACCACAGTATGAGGCGACGCAAACCATCCATTGCCTCGCTACCAGCCCTCCATGGAGTAACTCGCTCCACGACCCACGCCGTGGCAATCACGAGTGCCGTACCGGACACCAATGCCGATGAGATGAAAAGAGGTGCGAGCAACGGTGTATTCCAAAATGGGCGCGCAACCAGCAAACCGAAGATCCACGCAGTTACAGAGTGGACAATGATCGCGACCGGAAGACTGATGATTGCCATTATCCGCAACGATTTTCTTGAGACTTCCGGGCGAGTCAATATATATAGGTCAATTGCGCCGATCAACAGATACACGGTGAGAACTCCCATGTCCCACACGAGCGGAGATGTGAAATTTGGGTGGACCATCATTTTCCACGCTGCAAAAGGTCGACCGAGATCGGGCAAGATCGAACCAGCTGCAGTTGTTACAGCCGCAATTGAACAAATGACAGCAAGTTTGTTGAGATGCTCAAATCGTTGCGAACCGGCAAGTTCTGCTCCGGCGACAACTATTAAACCGCCTGCTGAAACTCCAACGAGAAACATAAACGAAACGATGTACATTCCCCACGAAACGGTGTTGGATAAGCCGGTGACCCCGAGCCCGCTTGTCACTTGATAGACAAAGCTCCCAAAACCAATCAACAGGCCCAATCCCAGAATTGAGATCCACACCGTCCATGCCCGCTTGTCGGTCATTTTTCGCTCGGCTCAATTGGTCGCCTGCGGCGAGGTTGGAGATACGACACTTTCGGACGAGTGCCCTTTTCTTCCAGCAGCACCTCTGGATTTCGACTTTCTAACATCTGAACGAGTCGACTATCTGGCGCCTCAAGGTCTCCAAATACTCTGGCCTGTGCAGGACACGACCAGACACACGATGGAACCTGATTCTCTGCCAAGCGGTGAACACACAACGTGCACTTTTCGACACTTCCCACAGGACGACTTTCAATCATTCCCGTACCGACCGGCACTGGGTGTTCTGCGGTACCCCAGTTGAAGACGCGTACTCCATATGGACACGCCGCCATGCAGTAACGACATCCGATGCACTCGTCCTGGTTGACAAGCACAATTCCTTCGGCGTTCGTGTATGTGGCAGAAGTTGGACACACCTTTTCACATGGAGCGTCATCGCAGTGTTGACATGCAAGAGGAACCCAATGCAATTCATGATTGCCGTACTCATTGACATGGGGAGTATCAAGTGCCTCTCCAGCAGTGAGAATACGGTTCCACCACAGACCCAATGGCACAGCATTTTCGCTCTTGCAAATCACCGCACACGACCAACAACCGACACAACGCTCAAGGTCAACTGTCATCCCCCAACGAGGATGCTCGGAGCGCACATCGATCGTTCCATATTCTCTGCTCGCCGCCGACAGTGCTTCGATGGGAGACACTCTGGATGCGACTGGAGAAGGCGTTGTTTCAGACACGACGTACCTCGCAGTTGCAATCTTTCCAACCAGTAGATGGTGCCCACATATTCGGCACGTAATGCACTTCGTGAATCGGATTTACTTCAGAAGAAGTCAATTCATTTACACCCTTCCCGGCTTTAAATGTGCGCGGCCACCACCCTTCGTGCAAAATGACCGAGCCTGCCTTGACCGAGTCTGTGACTTGAGCCCACGCGACCACTCGGCCACGCGAGTTTGCAACTTCTACTTCGTCACCCTCTTTGATCTGTCTAGAGCGTGCATCATCGGGATGAATAAGGACTGGTGGTCGGCCACCATGAATCTCGTTCATCCATGGATTGTTTCCGTAGGTCGAGTGAATTCGCCACTTCGAATGTGGCGTGAGAAATCGCAATGGAAACACAGTTGGGTCATTTGATTCATCGTCTCGCGGCGGTTTATAGGTGGGAACTTGTTCGCCGAGTTCAAGGAAAGTATCGAAGTCTTTGTAGAACTCGATCCGACCAGTTGGGACAAATGGTTGTGTCTTGTCAAGTGCGACCGGCATCGACTGTGGCGGAAACGGTACCAAGTCATTGATTTGAGCGAGGAAGGGAATATCTGGATCAGGCACCTTGAGGCGAACTGGTCCTGCCTGCAACTGCTCAAAGGTGATTCCTTCAGTTGGTCCACCCTCAGCAAGAATCATCCGAATCGCGTCTTCTTCAGTGACTTGCCAATGTGCGGCATAAGCAACTGGATCAATTCTCCGCATCAATTCTTGCCAAATCCATAGTTCCGACTTGGATTCTCCGACAGGGCTAATCGCG
Source organism: Ilumatobacteraceae bacterium (assembly GCA_964202465.1). Lineage (GTDB taxonomy): Bacteria > Actinomycetota > Acidimicrobiia > Acidimicrobiales > Ilumatobacteraceae > UBA3006. Next base: position 15,053 of record CAXNIQ010000005.1, on the reverse strand, counting down.
GGCTGCTGCAGTTGAAGAAATGGGTGCAAGGGAGTTGCCGTGAGATCAAGTTTTTCGTACCAAGTGGTGGCTGGCAATACAACATCGGAATATGCGGCCGTGTCGGTGAGTTGATGATCGACAGTCACGATGAGATCGAGTTCGTCCAGCGTCTTGTACAACCGATTCACGTCTGGCGCCTGCACGAACATGTTTGCAAATGTGCAAAATAGCGCTTTGTACCCGTTTTTTGGATACGGCACGCTCTCATGCATCTGAGGGGTTTTTCCGCGCAGAAAGTAGATCGAGGCAACAATCTTTGCCTTGATGTCACCGATGTTGACCCATGGCGCCCATTTCACTCGCACTTTGTATTGCCCAACGTAGACGCTGAATCCGCCACCAGATTTACCAATATTTCCTGTCAGTGACGCACACAATGCGAGCGCGCGGCCTTGCAAGTCGCCGTGAAACCAGTGATTGCTGCCAGCACCCATAATGATCGCAGCCGGTGACTCGGCAGCATAAGCACGCGCGACAGAACGTACCATCGCAGGGTCAAGACCTGTGATCTCCTTTGTTTTTTCTGGCGTCCATTTTTGTAGTTCGGCAACAACATGCGCGAAGCCAGGTGAGACGCGTACAGCCGTGCCGTCTGCGAGCACAACTGCGAAACTGCCCTCAAGTGCAGCATCGATTCCTTGTGGAATGCCAAGTCGATCGAGAGGAATCGCCAACGCAGTTTGCGTCGTCACATCCCAGACGACAAATCGATCAGGAGTAACTGCACCGACCAGATCTGATTCGAGAAGTCGCTTACCGGTATCAGCGCGCACTAGCAGAGGCGCGTCGGTGTACGTGCGCATGAACTGCATGTTTCCAAGTTCTTCTTCCACCAAGACCTGCGCCAACGAAAGCGCAAACGCTGCATCGGTTCCTGGTGTGATCTGCAACCATGTGTCTGCCTTAGAAGCTGTGCCCGAAAACGCCGGATCCACAACGACCATTCGCGCGCCATTGGCCACCGCGTCAAACAAGAAATGAGCGTCGGGAATGCGAGTTTCGATTGGATTGGCACCGATGAGCAAAATGAACTTGCTATTTGCCCAATCTTTGGCCTCATGCTCTGCATTTTGCACGCCAAACGTAATTGGCATACCCATCGGCAGATCACCGTTGAGGTCAAAGCTTGTTCCATGAGTCATGCCCAACGTGGCACACGCTCGATAATTTGCTCCTTTATGGATGTACCCAGAACCTGGCACCTGTCCAAACACATGAATCGAATCCCACCCGTCCTTGTCCCCAATCGCCACCATCTCTTTGGCAATCAGATCAAGAACCTCGTCCCAAGATGCTTCGCGAAATTCGCCGCTGCCACGAGCGCCCGTGCGAATCAGTGGAGTCATTACTCTGTCTTGGTTATAAATCTGCAGATGATATGACAAACCCTTCATGCAACCACGTGGGTTATACACCTTGTCGGGGAAATCGGCAGCCTGTTGAATCTTGACTACCTTTCCATCGCGCACGAATGCCAATTGACCACAAGCCCCAGTGCAGTTTGGTGAACACGTGGTGCGCACAACTCGATCAACAGGTTCGGAAAGTTCTATTGATCGATCTACCGAAGAATTGACTGCGCCAACCCCAACTGTTGCTGCTGTTAACGCAGCACCACCTGTTAGTAATTGCCGGCGAGTAACTTCACTCGTCATCTCAGATCACCCGAGGATTATCGGGGCACAGCAACATTCCGTGAGAAGAGTCTCCGCATATTGCACATTGGGTTGACGACTCTCCTTGGGCGGATGGGCGAAGCAGTCTGGCGTTGCGCTTCATCACACCTGCAGACCAAGCGAACAGTGCGATCACAGGAGCTAATACCATTGCGGTCACCACCACACGTCGAGTCGGTCGGCTTGCAACATCTTGCGGTTGGAACATGGGATCCATACAGTTTTCACTTTCATTAGCGTTACTGTCTCAGCGTAGATGACAGCGATGTATCAGCACCTTTTCACATCACTGCTGTTGACGGAATTGATCAGGTCATTCGTCACCAAATTTACACTACGGCAATAGTGTTAATTGCACGAGCAGTAGACAAAGGGCGGGATGATCCGACCTACAAGCAATGATTCACCGCAATCTCCGTGCACCACAAATGGGATATACGATTCAATGACTAAGAGCGAACCGCCTGCAGAGATCAAGCAAATGATGCGCGATGGCGTGCGCTAATTGAGCGGCGAGCCAAGATTCTTGCGCACAGCCAAGCTCATTTCTTCGTCAAAGGCACGCACGTGTGCTTCTGCCAACTTTGCTGCCAGCTCACCATCACCCACACTCAGTGCTTGATACATCTCTGTGTGCTCTTCAAGTGCGTGGCGCATGTCTTCCACATCGGCAATATACAAATGCCACAACCGATCACTTTGCGCATACATCATGTCGAGCGTGTCGGTGAGAAAGCGATTATTCGCTGCCTCCCACACAATCTCGTGACACCTGCGGTCGATGCGCATCAAGTCGCTATTGCTCACATTTGGTCGGCGCGAACTCTCGAGCGCAGTCGCCATTGCATCCCAATGTTCTTGCTTGCCGCGCACGGCAGCAAGGCGCATGGCATACGGCTCCAAAATTGCGCGGGTCTCGTAGAGCATCGAGAGTTCCATAACATCAATTGGCGACACCAACATGCCCCGACGAGGAATGACGGTCACAAACTGGTCTCGAGCCAGCCTTTGCAATGCCTCACGAATCGGCGTTCGACCTATACCCAGTTCGGCTTGCAGCACGTCTTCGCGGATCACATCGCCGGGCGCAAGCTGCAGGCGCACGATCTTGTCGCGAATCTGCAGGTAGGCCTGCTGGCTCAATGAAATGCTCATTCCCCTCATCCTAGCCGATTTTTAGCCCGTGATATTGTGGTGATATACTACGAATCTCGTTAAATTAGCCAATCTTGGGGGTCTCCAGATGAGTCAGTTTCCAACCCGTGCAAAGTGCGTCGTCATTGGCGCCGGAATCGTAGGCAATTGCCTCGTCGGCCACCTCTCCAAATTGGGTTGGACCGACATGGTGCAGATCGACAAGGGACCGCTTCCCAACCCAGGTGGTTCGACTGGCCACGCATCAAACTTCATCTTCCCCACCGACCACAACAAAGAAATGGCGATGCTGACACTTGCTTCGCAGGAGCAATACATCGAATTGGGAATGAACAACACATGCGGCGGCATTGAAGTTGCTCGCACCCCAGAACGTCTCGAAGAATTTAATCGTCGCATGACTTCGGCCAAGTCGTGGGGCATCGACTCCAAGTTGCTCACCCCAGCAGAGATCAAAGAACTCGTGCCGTTCATCAACGAAAAGATTTTGCTCGGTGGTTTCTACACCCCAAGCGTTTCAGTTGTCGACTCGCTGCAGACTGGCACGCTCATGCGCGAGGGTGCTGTTGCTGATGGCAACTTGCAAGTGTTTGCAAATACCGAAGTACTCGACCTTGAAGTCGAAAATGGCACCATCAAGGCTGTTGTCACCAACAAGGGTCGCATCGAGGCCGAGTTCGTTGTTGTGGCTTGTGGAGTGTGGAGCCCGCGCATTGCAGCAATGGCCGGAGCAAATATTCCGTTGACACCAGCCGTGCACCAAATGGCCGACGTTGGCCCAATTGACATTTTGCAACAGTCCAACAAAGAACTCGCATACCCAATTGTCCGCGACATGGACACGTTCTGTTACGAGCGTCAGTCGTCGGGTTCGATGGAAGTTGGTTCATACGCCCACCGTGCAATCTTTATGCACCCAGACGACATTCCATCCAATGAAGCATCCGCATTGTCGCCAACCGAATTGCCGCTCACACAAGACGACTTTGATCCGCAGATGGAACAAGCAATCGACTTGATGGAGATGCTCGGCGATGCCGAAATCAAATATGCCATCAACGGCCTGCTGTCGCTCACACCCGATGCGATGCCAGTTCTTGGCGAGACAGTTGAAGTGCGCAACTTGTGGTCGGCTGCTGCAGTATGGATCAAAGAAGGTCCTGGCATTGCACAACTCGTTGCCGAGTGGATGACGTACGGCTACCCGCATTTGTGCGACCCACACTCGTCCGACATCAGCCGCTTTTATGCGCACGAAAAAACAGAGCACCACATCTATGCACGTTGTGACGAACACTTCAACAAGACTTATGGCATTGTGCACCCGCGCGAGCAATGGGCAACGCAGCGTAATATGCGTCGCAGTCCATTCTTCCCACGCGAAGAAGCCGCTGGCGCAACATTTTTTGATGCCCGTGGTTGGGAGCGCCCACAGTGGTTTGCATCCAACGCCAAGTTGATGGACAAGTTCAAGGGTCAGTGCGAACCACGCCAAAGCGAATGGGATGCACGCTGGTGGTCACCAATCACCAATGCCGAGCATTTACAAATGCGCGAGTCGGTTGGCATGGTTGACCTCACTGCGTTTAACGAGTTCGATTTCACCGGCCCTGGCACGATGGCGTTTTTGCAGTACATGTGCGTTAACAACGTCGATGTTCCTGTTGGCCGTTCGGTCTACACACCACTACTCACCCAGGGTGGCGGCTTCCGTGGCGACTTGACGATCATGCGCCTCGGCGCAAACCATTTCCGTGTCATCACCGGCGCATTCGACGGTGGTCGTGACAAGTACTGGTTCACCAGGTACATGCCGCAAGACGGTTCAGTGACATTCACCGACATGTCGAGTGCGTTGTGCACAATTGGCGTGTGGGGTCCCAATGCCGAAAAAACAATGGCCAAGGCAACACAAAACATCAACGCCGAAGGCAAGTTGGTACCGTTCGATGTCAGCCAAGCAAACTTCCCTTACGGTTCGGTGCGCGAAGTGCTCATCGACGGAGTTCCTGCAACCATGTTCCGCATCTCGTATGTTGGCGAAAATGGTTGGGAAATTTATACCAAGATGGAGCACGGCTTGCGCTTGTGGGATTCAATTGCAGAAGCCGGCAAGGAATTTGAAATCATTCCTGTTGGCATGGGCGTGTACGCCGTCACTGGTCGTATCGAAAAGGGCTATCGCCTCATGGGTGCAGAGCTCGAGAGCGAATACAACCCAATGGAAGCTGGCCTCAATCGCGCCAAAGTGAAGTCTGCTGACTTCATGGGCAAGGGCGAGTACATGAAGGCACGCGACGAAAAACCTGCGGCAATCATGTGCACACTCGAGATGATTGACAACACCAGCAAGTCGGGCATCAAGCGCTTCCCTACTGGTGGCAACGAACCAATCTTGACAAAAGATGGCGAGCGCATTGTTGACACTAAGGGACGTGTTTCACGCGTCACCACGGCGGGTGCAGCACCATCGCTTGGCAAATACTTGTTGCTTGCATACCTCACTCCAGAACACGCTGTTGAAGGCAATGAATTGCGAGTGATGTACATGAACGAGATGTACCCAGTGCGCGTTGCGCGCGTTGGCTCACAACCGTTGTTTGACCCAACCGATACGCGGATGAAGAGCTAGAAACTTTTACTCAGCCATGAACATCCTCGTCTGCGTCAAACGCGTACCGGCCCCTGGTGCACGCATCAATATCACCGAAGATGGTCAGCAAGTTGACACTGCGTTTCTTGGCTTTACCGTGAGTCCGCACGAGGAGTGTGCGGTTGAAGCGGCCGTGCAACTAGTAGAAATACATGGTGGCGAGGTCACCGTGCTCACACTTGGTGGAGTCGAGGCAGAAGAGCAACTGCGCACTGCGGCAAGCGTCGGTGCGGTCAAGGCCGTATTGGTGCCCATCGAAGGCGCCGACTGGGACGCCCAGCGAACAGCATCGGCAATCAGTTCGACCATTGCTGCACTTGAAACCGCAAATGGCAACTATGACCTGATTCTGTTTGGCAATGAATCGGCCGACTCGTGCGGCTACCAAGTTGGTGTGCGTGCAGCAGTCAAACTTGGTCGACCAATGGTCAACGGCGCAAAGGGAATCGATGTACAAGATGGTGTTGCCACAATTCGTCGCGAGTCGGATGCTGGTATTGAGATCTACAACTTGCCGCTCCCTGCATGCATTGGTGTGCGTGAAGGCATCAATCTCCCCCGCTACCCAACGATGAAGGGTCGCCTCGCTTCCAAAAAAGTGGAGATCCAGCGCACCGAAATTTCTGCAGAGGTGGGTGGGCTCAAAATGATTCAATTGCAGCGCCCACCAGAGCGCGTGAGCAACACACAGATTCTTGGCACTGGCCCAGAAGCAGCGTCGGCAGTTGTCGACTTGCTCGTCGAGCTTGGAGTTTTCAAATGAGCGTGCTCGTCGTTGTCGAACACGACCGTGGCACGATCGCACCTGCGTCACTCGGCGCACTCACCGCTGGTCGCAATCTTGCACAGCAAATCAACACGACATTGGAAGCGGTAACGGTTGGCGCAAATGCCGATGCATTGAGCGATGCAATCGCTGCATACGGTGCCTCAACCGTGCACCAAGCACACCACGCTGCACTTGTTGACTTTGGTCCTGAGGCATGGGGTGAGTCTGTTGCACAAGTTGTGCGCAAGATATCTCCTCAAGTTGTTATCGGATGCGGTACCGAGCGCGGTCACGAAGTGATTGCCCAAGTTGCCGCACGTCTTGACCTGCCTGCATCAATGAACTGCACCGAGTTTGATCCATCGTTTGATGGCACACAACCGCTGCACGTAACTCGCGCGCGTTGGGGTGGCTCACTACTCGAAAACGCTGCACTCGATGCATCAATCAAACTTGTCACGCTTGCCAACCACACTGTTGAGCCCATCGAAGCACCTTCGACCATTGCTGTTGCAGTTGTAGACGTCGAGTTAGATGCGTCCGTAATGCACTCGTTCGTTCGCGACAGAGTCGAGCGAATTGCTGGTGTCACTCTTGCTACAGCGCCAGTAGTTGTCAGTGGTGGACGCGGTGTTGGATCGGCCGAAGCATTTGGCCCTCTCGAAGAATTGGCCGGCTTGCTTGGCGGAGTCGTTGGCTGTTCGCGAGCCGTAACCAACAATGGTTGGCGCAATCACACCGATCAAGTTGGCCAAACTGGCACTCGCATTGCCCCAGATATTTACATCGCTTGCGGAATATCTGGCGCTATTCAGCACTGGGTTGGCGCAATGGCCTCAAAGAATATCCTGGCTATCAACACCGACCGCGAAGCAAACATCGTGACAAAGGCTGGCTACGCCGTCATCGGAGATTTGCACAAGGTAGTGCCAGCAATCAATGCAGAAATTCTCCGCCGCCGCGGCCAATAGCCGCGGTCAATAGCCATTGACGCTTTCGTTTCACAAAGGTTCAATCCACGAAATACGGGCATAAATTATTGCCAATAGAGCATTGAGCACTAGCCTATTTTCTTTAGCCCTATTGGCATCTACTCATTTGGAGAGATCATCGTGCCCGAAGTTGAAGCTGGAGGTCCACGTCGTCGTGGCCGCGAACGACAAGCCGCAGGGCCTCGCTCATTAGTTCCAGAGCAGAAACCGTTTCGCCAACCACGAATGAAATATGCGCCCACCAAAGTGGTGAGCGACGACGAACTCGAGAGCATCCACACGGCATCGTTGCGGATTTTGTCCGACTACGGCATGGATTTTTTATTGCCAGAGGCGCGAGACCTGCTTGCCAAAGCCGGTGCAAAAATCACCGACAACCGCGTGCGCTTCGACCCAGAAATGGTGCTCGAGACAATTCGAACATGCCCGAGCGAGTTCAAGTTGCACGCCCGCAATCCTGCGCACACGCTCAACATCGGCGGAGACTGGATGGCATTTGGTTCGGTTGCGAGCCCACCAAACTTCATGGAACTCGACGGAACGCGCCACGCAGGCAACCGCCAAAACTTCCAAGACCTGCTCAAGTTGACTCAGATGTTTAACATCGTGCACTTCACTGCTGGATACCCCGTCGAGCCAGTCGACTTGCACGCATCAATTCGCCACATCGAGTGCTCGTACGACATGCTGACCATGACCGACAAAGCAATTCACTGTTACAGCCTTGGTCGTCAACGCAACCAAGACGTACTTGAGATGTCGCGCATCGCACGCCAGGTTTCACCAGAAACGCTCGACAATGAACCATCGGTGTTTTCAATCATCAACTCTTCGTCACCATTGCGACTCGACATTCCGATGCTGCAAGGCATCATGGAATTTTCGTCACGCAACCAGATCATCATCATTACGCCGTTTACATTGGCAGGCGCAATGGCGCCAATCACACTTGCTGGCGCACTCGCCCAGCAAAATGCCGAGGCGCTTGCCGGCATGGTTTTCACGCAACTCGTTCGCCCTGGCGCACCAGTTGCCTATGGCGGTTTTACTTCCAATGTCGACATGCAATCCGGTGCCCCCGCATTTGGAACCCCCGAATACATGCGCACCGCGATGGCAGGTGGACAACTTGCTCGTCGCTACAACGTGCCATACCGCTCGAGCAACGTGTGTGCAGCAAATGCGCTCGACGCTCAGGCTGCGTATGAGAGCGTGTTTTCACTCTGGGGTGCAATCCAGGGTGGTGTCAACGTGTTGATGCACGGTGCTGGATGGATGGAAGGTGGGCTACACGCCTCGCTCGAAAAGTTTGTGCTCGACGCCGACTTGTTGGCGATGGTCGCTGCATACCTCGAGCCGATCGTTGTTGATGAAGCGACACTTGCTCACGAAGCAATCGGCCAAGTTGGCCCTGGCGGTCACTACTTTGGCGTGCAACACACACAAGATCGCTTCCGCGATGCCTTCTACAAACCGATTCTTTCAGACTGGCGCAACTACGAGTCGTGGGAAGAGGTGGGCAAGCCAACCGCCGACCAAAAGGCGCGCCAAATCGCCCAAGCATTCCTCGACGGCTACGAGCAACCCGCAATGGACGCAGCAGTTGTTGAGGAACTCGATGCATTCCGTGCACGCCGACTCGCCGAGGGCGGCGTAGCAACTGATTTTTAACACAAGACAAGGAAAGCAACTATGAAATCATCAGCACGTGTTGTAGTAATCGGTGGAGGCGTCGTTGGCGCTTCAGTGTTGTATCACCTCACCAAAGCCGGATGGACAGATGTAGTGCTCGTTGAGCGCAAGCAACTCACTGCAGGTTCGACATGGCACGCAGCCGGTGGCATGCACACGCTCAACGGTGATCCAAACGTTGCTCGATTGCAGCAGTACACCGTCAACTTGTACAAAGAGATCGAAAAAGAATCTGGTCAAAATTGCGGCATTCACTTGCCAGGTGGCCTGATGCTTGCCGACACTCCAGAGCGTCTTGACTTCTTGCGTATGGCCCAAGCCCGTGGTCGCTACTTGGGCATGCACATGGAAATGCTGTCGATGAAGGAAGCAAAGGCACTTAACCCGCTGCTTGAAGAAAAATACTTCGTCGGTGCTTTGTACGACGAAGACGAAGGCTCAGTCGACCCATACGGTGTAACTCACGCATACGCAATCTGTGCAAAAAAACTTGGCGCCGAGGTGTACACCGAAACATGGGTGACCGGACTCAACCATCGTCCAGACGGAACATGGGATGTCATCACCGACCAGGACCACACGATTCATACAGAGCATGTTGTGAATGCCGGTGGATTGTGGGCACGAGAAGTTGGTCGCATGTGCGGTCTTGAGTTGCCAGTGTTGGCAATGGAACACCACTATCTGATGACAGAGCCAATGGACGAAGTCATTGAGTACAACAAGACAATGGGTCGCGAATTGCCGCATATCATCGACTTCGCTGGTGAAATCTATGCGCGTCAAGAAGGTCAAAGCATTTTGCTTGGTACATACGAGCAAGAAAACCGCCCTTGGGCTGCCAAAGAAACACCATGGGATTTTGTTTTCCAGTTGTTGCCACATGACTTAGAGCGCATTGCACCAGAGCTCGAGCGCGGATTCGCCCACTTCCCTGCTGTTGGTCGTGCAGGCATCAAGAAGTTTGTAAACGGCCCGTTCACGTTCTCGCCTGACGGCAACCCACTTGTTGGACCAATTCGCGGCATGCGCGGCATGTGGTCTGCGTGCGGCGTGATGGCCGGATTGTCACAAGGTGGCGGCGTTGGTTTGTCGCTTGCCAACTGGATGGTCAATGGTGATCCAGGTGCAGACATTTGGGGTATGGACGTTGCTCGCTATGGCGACTACGCAACGCTTGCCTACACACACGCAAAGGTGCGCGAAAACTATTCGCGTCGCTTCCGCATTACGTTTCCCAATGAAGAGCTGGCAGCAGCACGTCCACTGCTCACCACACCGATCTATGATCGCTTGCTCGAGCACAATGCGGTGATGGGTGTGGGTTTTGGTCTCGAGCACCCACTGTGGTTCCAAGACAAAGATAAAGAACCTGTCGAAGAAGTGACGTTCTATCGATCGAGCGCGTTCCACAATGTAGGCGAAGAGTCGCGTGCGGTGCGCGAACGCGTTGGGTTCTCCGAGGCTTCCAACTTTGCTAAATACAAAGTGAGTGGCCCGGGCTCGGCTGCTTGGTTGCAGGGGCTATTCACCAATGCATTGCCAAAGATTGGTCGCACGGTGCTCACTGCGATGCTCAACCCACTGGGACGCATCGAAGGCGAATTCTCGGTGTCACGCATTGGCGAAGAGGAGTTTTTCTTGTTTGGCTCACAGGCCGCCGAGGTGCATCACCCGCGCTGGTTCTTGGCTCACTTGCCTGAGGGTTCTCCAATTCGATTCGAGACGCTTGCACTTTCGATGGTCGGTCTGACCGTGGCTGGCCCGCGCTCGCGCGACGTCCTACAAAAACTGACTGACACATCTCTCGCCACGAAAGACTTCCCGTTTATGTCATTCCGTCGCGTCAACATCGGCATGGCGCCGGTGTGGCTCTCGCGCATGACTTACACAGGAGACCTGGGCTATGAAATCTGGATTGCACCTGAATACCAGCGCTACTTGTTTGATCTCATCTGGGATGCCGGCAAAGAGTTTGACATGCGCATGTTTGGCTTCCGTGCACTGATCACGATGCGCCTCGAAAAAAATTTCGGCACCTGGTATCGCGAGTTCCGTCCTATCTACACACCGCTCGAATCGGGCATGGAACGTGCGATGAAGTTTGACCACGAGTTCATCGGTCGCGCTGCTGTTGAGGCCGAGATGAAGACTGGCCCGGCACGCAAGCTCGTGATGTTTAGGGTCGACGTCGACAAGGACAAGCCTGCAGACGTACTCGGTGACGAGCCGGTGTTTCACAACGGCGAAGTCGTTGGTTGGATCACTTCGGGTGGGTTTGCTCATTACTCGGGTGTCTCACTTGCGCTTGGTTATATCCCTGCGGCTTTGGCCGCAGAGGGCACGACTGGCTTCGAGATCGAGATCATCGGCAATATGCGACCAGCCCACTTGCAACTCGAGCCCGTGCTCGACCCAAGCGGCTCGCGCATGCGCGCCTAGATTTCAGTCTCATGAGCACGATTACCCGTATTGAGATCACGCACCATCGTCTGCCGCTAGACCCCCCGTTTCCAGCATCATGGGACACCGTGCCACGCACACACTTCCCCGCCACAATCGTTCGCGTGTTTGACGATGCTGGCAGGTGTGGCATTGGCTCTGGCGATTCGATGTACGGGTTTTCTGACTACCAAAAGTATTTCATTGGTCAAGACCCAACCAACATCGACCGACACGCAGCAGTGCTTTCCAATATCGAGTTTCACGCCGGCCGACCTTGGCCACTCGATCTAGCGCTGTGGGATCTCATCGGCAAGATCAATGACGAACCCGTCTGGAAAATGCTCGGCGGGTTCAGCAATAAGATTCGCGCCTATGCGTCATCGGGCGTGCACCGCCCAATCGCCGACATGGTAACCGTCGCGCGCCAAGCCCGCGATCTTGGTTTTCCAGCCCTCAAGGTGCGTTTTGGTCGACCCAATTTGGAAGACGACCTTGCAGTTGTCAAGGCCATTCGCGATGATCTGGGATCATCGCTCGAATTAATGGTCGACTGCAATCAGGGCTGGCGCATGCCTTGGGACACAGCAAAACCTTGGACCGTTGATCATGCGACAGACGTGGCAAAAGTACTTGAGGACAATGTTGTGTACTGGATGGAAGAGCCGCTGCACCGAGGCGACTACGACGGCATGACCGAGTTACACAATCGCGTCAATATTCGTATCGCTGGTGGAGAGCTCACTCGCGAGCCATACGAATTTCGCGAACTATTGCAGCGCGGCTGTTTCGATGTGTTTCAACCAGATGTTGTGTGCACACAAGGCATCACCGGCCTTGCCAAGTTTGCACACGAAGTTGCTGCAGCTGGCAAGATTTTTACACCACACACCTGGGGCACCGGAATCGGCGTGATGGGCAACCTGCACGTTACGGCTGGCACCGTTGGCGCGCCATTTATCGAGTTTCCATTTGACCCGCCAGAATGGACAACCGAGCGACGCGACTACATGCTCACCAACACCATCGAAGCCGATGGCGAAGGCTGGATTCACCTTTCAGACGAACCAGGGCTTGGCATCACTCTCAACGAAAAAGTTTTGCAGCATACAGCAAGCGCTCAAGCAACGTTTTCGTAGCGTTACAGGTATACGCGATGTGCGTGCGTGTAAATATTTGCCGTGCCATCGCGCAAGAAACCAATCAAGGTAATTCCAAATGCTTCTGCAGTTTGCACAGCAAGACTTGATGGCGCGCCAACCGCGGCAATGAGCGCAATCCGTGCCATTGCTGCTTTTTGAATAATCTCGAACGACAACCGTCCGCTGCAAAACAATCCATATTCTGTCAACGGCACAGCCTTTTCGAGCACACTATGACCGATTACTTTGTCGACTGCGTTATGTCGCCCGATATCTTCGCGTACAACCTTCATTTTCCCCTTGGCGTCAAACAACGCAGCAGCATGCAACCCACCAGTGCGGTCAAACGTTGGTTGTGCTTTGCGCACAGCATCTGGCAATCCGATCAGAACCGACGTCGTCAACCTGGGGCCAGATTCAACATCGACGGGAGTCGTACATGTCAGTAATTGATCGAGTGATTCGGTGCCACAGATTCCACAACTCGATGATGTCACCATTGCTCGACGGGCCAGCGCCATATCGAATGCGCGCGTCAGCCCAACAGTAACAATGTTGTATTTTTGCTCCTCTTCGCCATTGAGCTCGCAATATTTCACACTCGCAACATCGTTTGGCTCTGTGATCATGCCCTCTGTAAATAAGAAGCCGACAGCCAATTCAAAGTCGTGGCCGGGTGTGCGCATCGTTACAGAAACTGACTCAGGCTCTTGACCTGGCGCTCCAGCCCTGATCTCCATTGGCTCTTCAGTGACTACAAAGTCCGGCTTTGAACCCGAACGACCTTCAGCGTTTACCGTAACCACCTTGACATCAGTGGCTCGGCTTCGAGCCGTGCCTGATGGAGAAAACGATTTCATCGCTACAGACTAGTTGTCGTCGAGAAATGCGCGCAGGTTGGCACTGTTGTGCGGGTGGCGCAACCTAGCCAATGTCTTTTGCTCTATTTGACGCACTCGCTCGCGCGTCACATTCATCTTCTTGGCCACGTCTTCGAGCGTGTGCGGCTGACCTTCATACTTTCCAATCCCAAATCGCATCGACACAATGTCTTGGTCGCGTTCTGGTAAGTCACTCAACGTGCGCTCAACAGCCTCACCAAGCTGGCGTCGTTCAGTCGACTCACTCGGATCGTTTGTTGCATCGCCACTCGCGATCGTGTCACCAACAGTCAAATCATCAGAGTCGCTACCGACAGGAGCATCAAGACTCGTTGTCGATAGCGCGAGCTGCATTACATCTAAGAGTTTTTCTACGCTCATCTGCGTACGCACGGCTACTTCGTCGGGGGTTGGGTCGCGCTCTAGCTCTAAGGCAAGTTCGCGCTCGGCACGATGCACCCGATTGACAATTTCCATCATGTGACCAGGAATTCGGATGTTGCGTCCTTGGTCGGCCATTGCCCTGGTCATCGATTGACGAATCCACCACGTCGCATACGTCGAAAACTTGAAACCCTTTTCGTAGTCATATTTATCGGCAGCATGCATCAAACCGATATTGCCTTCTTGAATGAGATCGGCTAATTGCAACTCTTTACGGTCGTACCTGCGAGCAATTGAAACAACGAGCCGCAGGTTTGCGCGCACCATGTGCTCTTTGGCCTTCACACCTTCGGTGACAACGCGCTGCAATGCTCTGCGGTCGCGCACCCCTAAGGTGCCAATACCGCGCTTAAGTTGGGCGTCAGCCTCGAGGCCATCTTTAATTGAACGCCCAAGCCGCTTTTCATCGTCGGCTGTCAGCAGATCTACTTGCCCGATCTCATTGAGATACATGCGTACTGCATCAGGCCCAGTGTCACTACCAATCGCGCTTCTCATGCGTGCTCACCCACGCGCTTTCCCAGCCAATCGAGCAGTTCCATCGCAGCAGCGTCTGCCATCGTTGGATTATCGAGCTCCTCCAACAAAATGCGAGCATCCCGGTCGGCGCGAATTTCTATCGGATCAGTAATTCGATTTCGTGTTGTCAGTTCGCGACGTACGGCTGCAGAAATCAAATTCTTTGCTTCCATAAATGGATCTGAATCAATGTCAGCAACCGCAGCACGTTCGATTACTTCGCGAGCTTCAGGATCTGCGGCCTCAAGAGATCCGGCAATGCCACCGTTCACTGATGCAACCGCAAGATACGCCCTGCGATACACGTCATCCGAAAATAAACCTTCGCTCATCCATGTAGCAATATTGTCCCAGTCTTGGACCATCAACGCAAGTGCGACAAATTCGGCGTTCTCGCGACGCGACGAATCGACAGTCGGGTTCGTGCGCACCTCTGGCTTGCGACTGCCACGCTCGGCCAATTGCATTAAGTCGGCAGCGGGAATACCAACATGGCTGGCAACCTCGCCGGCATAGATCTTGCGCACATTCTTGTCGGGGTGTTCATTAATGACAGCCATTGCCTGCTGTGCCGTGCGCGAACGAGCCTCTGGCGATGCAATTGAGCCAGCATCGAGTGTGCGTTGCAACCGGAATCCCAGGAATG
>CAXNIQ010000004.1:0-20577 GCA_964202465.1 Ilumatobacteraceae bacterium | reverse complement strand
TCGCTTCTGATCTGTTTTGGCTAATTGGTCAAGCCTTTGGCGGCGGTTTTCTTTTTTGCGAGTTCGTTTGTCTGTGCCCATAGTTTTAAAAGGATACTCGCGCAGAGGTAGCGTAAAGAGCCTGTGGCGCTCCTTGTTCAAAAATATGGTGGCACTTCGGTCGCTGATCCAGACCGACTGCGCAATGTTGCTCGCCGAATAGCCGACGCCAGAGCCAAAGGTCACGACGTTGTAGCCGTTGTATCTGCAATGGGCAAAGCCACTGACAATCTGGTCGAATTAGCACGACAAGTTTCGAGCAATCCGCAAGGCCGCGAGATGGACATGCTTCTGACAACGGGTGAGCGAATCTCGATGTCGTTGTTGTGCATGGCACTCCACGATGTGGGTTGTGACGCAGTGAGTTTCACGGGAAGCCAAGTGGGCATCATCACCGACACATCGCACACCAAAGCAAAGATTTTGGAGATCAAAGGCGATCGAGTTCGTGAAGCACTGCTGGCGGGCAAAGTTGCAGTTGTTGCGGGCTTTCAAGGCGTGAGCACGGATCGTGAAATCACGACGCTTGGTAGAGGCGGAAGCGATACAACGGCAGTTGCGCTGGCAGCAGCGTTGCAGGCCGACGTGTGCGAGATCTATACCGACGTAACTGGTGTGTTTAGCGCAGATCCACGCCTAGTGCCGCAAGCAAGCAAGATTAAGCAGTTGAGTTTTGATGAGATGCTTGAGATGGCCGGAGCAGGCAGCAGAGTGTTGGCATTGCGCTCGGTCGAATTTGCGCGTAACCACAATGTGCCGATTCATGTTCGTTCTAGTTTTACGTTGGAAGAAGGCACTTGGGTTCTCGGTGCCGACGATGAGAGGAAAAGAACAATGGAAGATCCAATTATTTCTGGAGTCGTGCACGATGTGGGCGAAGCAAAGATGACACTGCTCGGAGTTCCTGACCGTCCTGGTGTGTCGGCACTGCTATTTGAGTCGCTGGCATTTGCCAATGTCAACGTTGACATGATCGTGCAAAACACATCAATTGAAGGCACAACCGACATTTCGTTCACGCTTCCAGTGGGTGATATTGCAATCGCTCAGCCAATTTTGGAAAACGTCGGCAAGGATGTTGGTGCAAAAGGAGTGAACAAGGACGAGAATATCGTCAAGCTGTCGCTCGTTGGTGCCGGTATGAAATCGAGCCCTGGTGTTGCAGCAAAGATGTTTCGAGTGCTTGCCGATAATGGCGTCAACATTGAAATGATCTCGACATCAACAATCCGAATTTCGGTAGTCGTTGAACGATCCAAGTTGGAGACCGCAGTACGTGCACTGCACACGGCTTTTGGTCTTGATAGCGGCGAGGATTACTCTGCACCACTGCCCGAACGCAAGTAGGTTGTAACGAATTATGACAAGTCTGCGCGACGCTAAAAAACGTGCCCAATTTGTGCCCTGGCGAAGTGCTGGCAACCGCACCGAAACAGGTGGAACCGCCGACGACATTGTGCGTTCGACGGGTTGGGTGTTCAACAACGAAACCGGTAGCGAATTGACGCTTGAAGAATTTGTTGCCACAGGCGACAAGGAAGTTCGTCGCTATATGCGCCAATTTGGATTCGGTGCCGAACGACTTGCGCCATTGACATTGCTCGAAATAGGCAGCGGAATTGGTCGAATGACTGCTTCATTCACCCAACAGTGCGCTCACGTCATTGCTGCCGACGTTGACGCGGCATTTTTGGAGCGCTGTAGAGAAACAGTTGGGAAACATGGACGTGCCGACAAATTGACAACCACTCATGTGCAAGATGGCAGCACACTTGCACTTGCAGATAATTCAGTTGATATTGCATTTTCTTACATCACGTTGCAGCACTGTCAGCGCAATGACGCACTTGGTCTTACTCGCGAAGCATTGCGCGTAGTTCGCAGTGGTGGCACCGTGATCTTGAACTATCGCTCGTGGGTACTGAGCGACATCGCACTGATCCCGCTTGGCATGTTGGTGCGCTTGTTGTGGCGAGTTCCGTCAATCGGCAAGCAAATTTCGGGAATGCGTTGGGCCACTCGTTTTGGATGGCAGGCCAACAGGTTGAGTCCTGACGAAGTGCTGCAAGACATTATTGATCACAGCCAAAAGTCATTGGCCAATATCACCGTGTACCACTCGCCGTTTCAGGTGCGTCACGTATCGCATACCAATGCGCAAGTAAAGTCGTTGAAGCGTGTGAATCGCAGTCATTGGTGGCTCGTTGCAACGGCGGCTGGTTCATGACGGCGCATCGACTCTCCGTGGAAAATATCGAGCGTGCCGCTCGCACCATCGACCCAGTTTTCTTGCACTCACCACAATTCAATAGCGAGCCTCTCTCCGACGAATTGGGTTGTCAACTGACACTCAAAGTCGAAACGTCGAATCCGATTAGAAGTTTCAAGGGCAGAGGTGCAGATTTTTTTATGCAAGAAAACTCTCTGGCTCTTGCTGGCAGAGACTTGGTGTGCGCTACGGCAGGCAACTTCGGTCAAGCCATGGCGTATGTCTGCAGAGCACATGATCGGCCGTTGATTATTTATTGTGCGACAAACGCAAACCCGCTAAAAGTTGACCGAATGCGCTCAATGGGTGCTCAAGTGCGTCAACAGGGCGACAACTTTGATGGCGCAAAAGAGAACGCAAAACAATTTTGTGTTGAGTCTGGCGCTTACTTTGTCGAAGACGGCCGCGACATTGCCATCTCGGAGGGTGCTGGATCAATTGCGGTAGAACTCATGCAACAGCGCACATTCGATGCCGTGCTCGTGCCGCTCGGCAATGGCGCATTGATTGGTGGAGTGTCGCGATACATCAAGCACGTCGCGCCAGAGGTGCAGATCATTGGAGTATCGAGTGCTTCTGCCGATGCAATGGAAGCATCATGGCGTTCGGGCACAGTGATTGAACGTGCCTCTGCAAACACGATTGCCGATGGCATTGCAGTGCGCACACCAGTGCCAGAGGCTCTCGACGACATGAAGGGGCTGGTCGACGACGTGCTCTTGATTTCGGAAGACGCACTGAAGCGCGCAATGAAGATCGTGTTTGATAAAGCTGGTTTGATGATCGAGCCTGCAGGAATTGCAGGTGTGTCGGCAATTCTTGAACATCCACATCTCAAAAAGTTGCGCCTTGTGACCATCTTGTGCGGAAGCAACTTGACACCAACACAAGTAAATGACTGGCTTATTGACACGATCTAACAACTAAACTGTTGCGATGCGCGTAGGACTAGTAGGAGCCACCGGAATGGTGGGAACCGTGATGAGACAGTTGTTGGCTGAGCGCAATTTTCCAGTTGATGAACTGCGGATGTTTGCCTCTGCGAGATCGGCGGGTCAGACCATCGAGTGGAATGATCGGACAATTACCGTTGAAGATGCGACTACCGCAGACCCAAGTGGAATGGATGTCGTGCTGTTTTCGGCAGGAGCAACAACATCTCGCGCACTCGCCGAAAAATATGCCAATGCTGGTGCAATGGTTATCGACAATTCATCTGCATGGCGCATGAACGACGATGTGCCGTTGATTGTTGCTGAAGTCAATCCCCAAGACGTAGCGCTGGCAAAAAAGGGGATCATTGCCAACCCAAACTGCACCACGATGGCAGCAATGCCAGTGCTCAAGGCGCTGCACGACGAAGCGACTTTGGTCAGGCTGATCGTCAGCACATATCAGGCTGTGAGTGGTGCTGGCGTTGCAGGCGTAGCAGAACTCGAAAATCAGACGCGCGAAGGCGTTGCCGATGCAAGCAAACTTACCTACGACGGCGAAGCAATTGCGTTTTCGAAGCCGGACAAATTTGCCCAAACGATTGCATTCAACGTGCTGCCATTTGCAGGGTCAATGATGGACGATGGTTCGTTTGAAACCGACGAAGAACAAAAGCTGCGTAATGAAAGTCGCAAGATTTTGCATATTCCAGAATTGCGAGTATCGGGAACTTGTGTGAGGGTGCCCGTTTTTACAGGACACTCATTGAGTATCAATGCGGAGTTCGCGCATCCAATTACTGCCGCTCGTGCGCACGAGATTTTGGCAACTGCACATGGCGTCGTCGTGGAAGATGTGCCTACACCATTGATGGCCGCTGGCAAAGACCCAAGTTTCGTTGGTCGTATTCGTCAGGACTCGAGTGTTGACGGTAACCATGGTCTTGTCATGTTCGTTTCTAGTGACAACTTGCGCAAAGGTGCAGCACTCAATGCATTACAGATTGCCGAGCTACTGGCTTAATTGCAAGTAGCAAATAGTTAGTTGTTGAAACCGCGCATCGCAAGTTGCGGGCGCTGTAACCAGTTGTCGTCCAAGTAGTTTGCCTGACCATCGATCACATGCACTGTGTATGCGTGACGTGGTTTGTCGCTCAGATTTGGCCCGGAGCGGTGTGGAAGTGTGCCGTTGAGAAGCACCATGGTTCCGCGCGCGGCTTCTAATGGCACGAGACCTTCGGTTGGATACGGATCTGTATCAAACACGTCGGTGATCGTTGCTGTTCGCGATTCATTGAGTTTTGATCGTGACTTGACAGGAATTCGGTGACCGCCAGGAAGTGCCCACAGGCATCCATTTTCGGTGGTCGCATCGTCGATCGCTATCCAAAACCCAATCACGCTCTGTGGCTCTGTCCACAAAAATGTGTGGTCGGTGTGGCAATTCACTTCGCCACCAATGCGCGGCTGTTTGAAGATGTACATCGACTGCAGCAGTAATGGATCGACTAAGCCAATCTGGTGGGCAACTGCAGCCATTTGTGGTGTACGACTAAACGCACCAAACACAGGGTCGAGATCGTGCATTGCGTGTCCAAGTTTGTTGAGACACAAATGTGCTTCCGAGCGCAGCGCACCGTTTTCGTCAAACGCATCTTTTTCGAAAAAGCAACGAATCTTGTCGCCGCTCGTGAGAAAGTATTGGTCGGCTGCATGTTGGGCAGAGGCATCAGCAGTGAAGATGGTTGCTTCTTGTGGCGACGGCACATGGTCTTTGGCAAGTTGCAGCGCTCGTTCGCGCACTGCAAAGCACGCCGCATCATCAACGAAATTTGGCAATACTAAATAGCCATCTTCATGAAACGTGCGCAGTTGTTGTGGTGAAAGAATTTCTGAAGTCGATGTCATAACCCGCTCGGATTCTCGAAGTTGGAATGTTCCGGAAATGCTGCGGGCAACAAAATGCTGAGTGGTGTTGGTGTTCCTTCTACATCGACAAGTAAATTTGCACCACCGTGCTCCCATAACAATTGACGACATCGCCCACACGGAGTGACATCGGTGTCGTTACCTACGCATGCAACTGCGACAATGCGTCCACCGCCACCCATATGTAGCGCGCCCAAGATTGCGCACTCTGCGCAGAGCGTGAGGCCGTAGGAAGCATTCTCGACATTGCAACCCGAAATAATTCGACCGTCATCGATGAGTGCAGCAGCACCTACTCGAAACTTGGAGTACGGGGCATACGAATGTTGCTGTGCTGCATGTGCAGCAGCACGCAGCGCTTGCCAATCAATTGGTGTCGAGATGGTGGCCATAAGCCAACACTAGTTGCGGGAGACTGATGCCAAAATAGCGGGAGTTAACTCCTTCACACGCTTCACAGTTGCTTGAGCGTCAATGGTAAGTGCGGAGCGATCGCGAACGACTACTTGGCCATTGACAACAACATGGCAGACATCACCACGCCCTGCTGCAGCCACAATTGCGACGTGCGGGTCGAATACCGGGGTGAGCGATGGAGAAAAGGCATCGAGCACAACAAGATCAGCAAACTTGCCAACTTCGAGTGAGCCGACCAAGTGATCAATGTGCAGCGCCCGAGCGCCATTAATTGTTGCCATGCGCAAAACATCGAGAGCCGGCAACACTGTTGGATCAGTTGCCGCAGTTTTTTGCACATAACCGGCGAGTCGCATTGCGAGCCACAAATCGAGGTCGTTGCCTGACGCTGGACCATCAGTACCCAAAGCCACGTTGACTCCTTGCTTGTGCAAATCGACAATCCGTGCTGTTCCGCTTGCCAACTTGTAGTTGGATGCAGGGCAGTGCGTCACCGACGCGCCATGTTGTGCAATGAGTGCAATGTCGGCATCGTTGAGGTGTACGCCGTGTGCAAGTACGGCGTTTGACAACAATTGAGTGTCGGCGAGTACCGAAATTGGTGTGCGTCCACCGTGTCGTTTTGATACAAGCGACATCTCGCCAACAGTCTCTGCGGCGTGCACATGGATGTGTGCGCCATGCTCTTTGGCGAGTGCCGAAATTTGGTGTAAGTGATCTTCGCCGAGCAAATAGGTGCTGTGCGGACTCAGCCAGTGGAGCGAATCAAACCTATTTGCTAACGAGGTTTCTTGCTCACGCATGCTTGACTTGGTCAACCATTCGTTTGCCCACGCCATGCGTTGAGCAAACGGCAATGGCTCAGGGCCATCTGACTCAAGCAAGTTTGGTCCGCAATGAATGCGCATGCCCGAGCGCTTTGCAACGTCGAGTGCAGCATCTGGCAAGTAGTACATGTCGAGCGCTGTGGTGATGCCACCGAGTAGTGACTCGAGCGCGCCAAGCTCGGTGCCCGCCACAACTGCTTCATGGGAAAGCACCGCAATCTCAGCAGGCATGAGGCGTCCTAGAAAATCTTCCAGATTCATGTCGTCGCCAAGTCCGCGAAACAATGTCATGCCCATGTGCGTATGAGCGTTGATCATGCCTGGCATGACAATGCCGCCCTTGGCGTCAATGACTGTTGGTGAGGAGTGGGCGATTGCTCCAGAAGCGATTGCGCGAATTTTGCCGTCTGGGCCAACCACGATGCTTGCATCGTTGATAATTGTTCCGACGGCATCAACAGTGACGACGCATGCGTTGATAATTGCAAGCATGTCTTTGGCGGCGCTCATGAAAAATTTGCCGCCTTCGTGGTGTCAATTTGTTTGAGCACGTCGCGCAACAGTGCGCCAACGCGTTGTGCAGACTCTTTGCCAACCTGCAATACATCTTCGCCGGAAAGTGGAAGAGGATTGATGCCCGCCGCCAAGTTGGTGGCAAGCGAGAGCGCTAAGACGCGCATGCCTAAGTGGCGCGCAGCAATAGTCTCGAGCACCGTCGACATGCCAACCATGTCGGCGCCCAATGTTGCGATCGCACGTATTTCGGCTGGTGTTTCAAAATGCGGCCCATGAAATCCGAAATAAACGGCTTCGTTGATGTTGGGAGACAAGTTGTGAACAAGCGCGCGCAATGAAGAGTTGTAAGCGTCGGTTAAATCAACAAATCGACCAGCATGCGGTGCTGGCGGATTGTCACCCGTGAGTGGTGAATGACCCGTCATATTGATGTGGTCTTTGATGACAACTGGTTCGCCGATCGTCCAGTCTTTTTGCAAACACCCTGCGCCGTTGGTGAGCAATGCAATCTTGCATCCGAGCGCATGCGCAACACGCACACCATGGACAACCGCGTGCACGCCGTGACCTTCATATAAATGTGTGCGACCAGTGAGTAGCAACACTCGAGTTGAACCGATAGTGATCGATTTGAGCGCACCACCATGGCCAATGGCCGAAGGGCGAGTGAATCCTGGAATGTCACCAACTGTTATCGAGCGCACAGGAGTCGTGGACACTTCTTCGATCAGACCAACTGCATCTGCCCACCCAGACCCGAGCACCACAAGTACATCGTGGTGACCGCCGAGTTGGGCGCTCACTATTTCGGCAGACCGATTGGCTAGCGCGAATGCCTCGCTGACTACTTGATCCATAAATAAAGACCCATAGATAAAGGTTACGCACCAAAATTCGTATTGGGACATCTACATCGGTAGCGTGGTGCGATATGAACACGACTGCATCTACATCTGTACATTCGCCCGTCCGCGCAGCCAGAGTATTGGCCGATTTTTTGCCACAGCGTTTAACGCGCGCATCTGCAATCACACAAGATGTTGTACTAGTCGGTGGATTCGCATTGCTTACAGCCTTGGCCGCACAAATTGAGATACCTCTCGGATTTACGCCAGTGCCACTCACCGGCCAAACTTTTGCTGTATTACTTGCGGGAGCAGTGCTCGGCATGAGGCGCGGCGCCTTGAGTCAATTGGCCTACTGGTTTGCAGGCCTCACTGGCTTGCCGTTTTATTCGGGTGGCGCAGGTGGATGGAAGACTGGAACTGGCGCAACACTCGGATACCTCGTTGGCTTTATAGTCGCAGCTGGGGCAATTGGCTATCTTGCTGAAAAGAAACAAGATCGCAATTTTGTTACTTCGCTGCCAGCAATGTTGCTTGGCTCAACCATCATCTATGCATTCGGAGCAACATGGTTGGCGCACAGCATCAACGTTCCGCTCGCAAACGGCGAGACGAACGCAATCAGTCTTGGTGTCGCGCCGTTCTTGATCGGTGACTTGCTCAAGGCTTTAGTCGCGGCCGGCCTCACGAGCACTGTCTGGACTGCAATTAATAAGCGCAGCTAGTAACTGCGCGTCAGCGCGAACGCTCAAGTTCGTACAACGTGGTGCCACTGTTGCGCGCCACCCAGAGTCCTGCACCTGCCTGAACGAAATATTTGGACAAGCGTTTTCGATACCACTCGCCAGTACGTGAGTAAATATTGAGGTCCGTCGTTTTTTTGTCGACGGCATTGCGCAAGTCGGCCGACGTTGGCACTTCAAGATACAAAATACTGCGAGTTGCTTTTGCCAGGTTGCCGATAGCGGTGGCGGCTTGCTTGTCGCTCAGATATTGCAGCACGCTATGGCACACGACGAGATCAAATTGCCGGGATGGAAACCATGTCGCAATGTCGTGGCACTCGTGGTCGTATTTTTCGCAGGCGTGCTCGCTGATGTCAACCGACAATCGCTTTACTTTTGGGTGATTGGTTGCATACCAGTCTCTCCAGTAGCCAAGACCTGCCCCTACATCGAGCACGGAGCGCACGGGCACTTCCCACCACTGGCACATCGCGTGCACTCCCGCGGCAAGATTGTTGACCTTGGTTCGGCTGTGGACTGGGCTTGTTGAATAGAACCGCTTGAAAAAAGCGGCATCAAATGTCTGGCGGGGCATGCATCTTGTGTAGCAGGTGACGGGGCTTACATTACGATTGTTGCCGTTACGATTGTTGTCCAAGCCAGCCAAAATCATTTGCGAAGGAGAAAAATATGTCGGTTTATGAAACAAAGATCGCACGCCTCGATGGCACCGGAAACCCTTTTGAAGACGTGCTTGGCAAAGTGACCTTGCTCGTTAATGTGGCGTCCAAGTGCGGCTTAACTCCGCAGTACTCGGCGTTACAAAAGATGCATGCAGACTTATCGGCCAAAGGTTTTAGCGTGCTCGGCGTGCCGTGCAATCAGTTCATGGGCCAAGAGCCAGGCAACGCACAAGAGATTCAAGAGTTTTGTTCGACAACGTACGGCGTTGATTTTCCATTGAGCGAAAAGGTAGATGTCAATGGTGATGCGCGCCACGCCTTGTACGCAACGCTCACGACATCGCCAGATGCCGAAGGTTATACAGGCGACATCCGTTGGAACTTTGAGAAGTTTTTAATCGGTCGGAGTGGCGAAGTGGTTGCAAGGTTTGGACCGCAAGTTGAACCAGACGCACCAGAAGTATTGGCCGCAATCACCTCAGCATTGGGCTAAACACGATGCTCAAAGTAGGTGCGATACAGATGTCGATGTCGACAGACATTGCGACAAATATTGCAACTGCAGAGCGACTCGTGCGCGATGCTGCATCGCAGGGTGCACAGGTTGTTTTGATTCCCGAGCTTTTCGAAGGGCATTATTTTTGCAAGGATGTTGATCCGAAGCACCTCAACCTTGCATTGCCCATCGACGGACATCCGACCATCGCACACTTTCAACAGGTTGCAAAAGAACTCAATGTTGCGTTGCCTATCAGCGTGTTTGAACGTGCCAACGAAGCGTTGTTCAATACGGTTGCAATGATTGATGCCGATGGTTCGATGATGGGCATCTATCGCAAGAGCCATATTCCCGACGGCATTGGCTATAGCGAAAAATATTATTTCAGTCCTGGCGATACCGGCTTTCGGGTGTGGAAAACACGCCATGGCGCTGTCGGTGTAGGTATTTGCTGGGACCAATGGTTTCCAGAATGCGCACGTTCAATGGCGCTACTAGGCGCTGATGTGCTGTTGTACCCAACCGCCATTGGCAGCGAACCACCAAACCCATCATGGGATTCTGCTCACCATTGGCAACGCGTGATGCAAGGACATGCAGGAGCCAACATGGTTCCGGTTGTTGCAGCCAATCGCATTGGTCGCGAGGTTGGCGAGCAAACGGAGATTACGTTTTACGGCTCGTCGTTTATTACCGATGCACTCGGTGCCAAAGTTGCAGAAGCAAATCGCACCGATGAAAGCGTTTTGGTGGCAAGCATTGACTGCAATGAAAATCGTTTAATGCGCAGCGCATGGGGCTTGTTTCGAGACCGACGTCCAGAGTTGTATCGAGGTTTGACTACGTTTGATGGCACGACTTCGGCCAACTGATCATGAAACTGCCGGGTGAGTTTGCTCCTCACGAGCGCACAGTAATTGCCTGGCCGACGCGCCAAGACGTGTATGGCGAGCATTTGGGTGAAGCACGAGACGCACATGCGGCACTCGCGCGCACGATCTCTGGCTACGAACCGGTGACCATGATTGCAAATAAACTTGAGGCCGAGAATGCAAGTGAGTTGTGTGGCCCGACAGTCGACGTGGTTGCGCTACCTATCGACGATTCGTGGTTTAGGGACTCTGGGCCGATTTATGTTTTCGACGGCAATGAGCGCCTTGCAGGAAACTGGATTTTCAATGGCTGGGGCCAAAAGTTTGTGCCATTTGACAAAGATGCCGCGGTAGCTAGCGCGTGGGCGCAACACGCCGGACATGCTGTGCGCAATATCGACATGGTTCTCGAAGGTGGTTCAATCACCTCTGACGGTGCTGGTTTGTTGGCGACGACCGAGCAATGTTTGTTGCATCCAAACCGTAATCCGCACTTCAGCAAAGATCAGATTGAACAACGATTGCGCAGTGAGTTTGGTTTGAACGAAGTGATGTGGCTTCCACATGGTTTGTCGATGGATGCCGATACCGACGGACACGTTGACAACGTTGCAATTTTTATTGCGCCACGCACGATGGTTTTTCAGACATGCAACGACAAGTCGCTGAGCGATCACGTGCGTCTTGAGGAAAACCGCAGAGTTGCCGAATCGTTTGGCGTCACAATGCATGAGATTCCTGTGCTGCCTGTCATCGAGTATCACGGCGAGCGCGTGCAAGTTCCGTATCTCAATTTTTATATGGTCAATGGCGCGGTGATTGTGCCAGTTTGTGGACACGCAGCCGACGACGACATGCTTGCACTCATCGGTGAATATATTCCCGATCGAGACATCATTGGTCTCGACATCGGCGGCATTCTTGCTTACGGTGGTGGCGGCATTCACTGCATCACGCAACAAATACCTGCTGTGCTCTAGCAGTTTTTAGACAGGAGCATCCATTGTGCGTAGCGGCAAGTGCTGTGACGGCAGGTTGTCCCACATGTCGGCAAGCAAGTCGTCGCGTAGTGCACGCACATTTGGGTCATCCCAGCGATTGGCGTGTTGCAAAGGGTCGTGAGTGAGGTCGTAGAGTTCGCCTTCGCCAGACTTGCTCATCGAGCCGTCGAGCGCGGCTGTGCATACCCAGTTATCACGACAGATGGTGCGCAGGTGCACAATCTTTCCAAACAACACAGAATCCCACTCGGTGAACACGCGCTCATGACCAAGTTGTTCGGCTTCCGCTTGATGCATTGGAAGTCGAGGTGCTTCCACGTAGTTCGGTTGGGCAATGCCTGCAATGTGGGCGAAAGTTGCAGCAAGTGAAACGTGGCCGACTGGTGCAGATACGCGAGCAGGTGCGACGTTGGCACTTGGTGCTGGTCGCCAAATGAGTGGAAGTCGCATTAACGAGTCGACGTGGTACGGACCCTTGAACAGTAGACCGAAGTCGCCCTGAAATTCGCCGTGATCGGTGGTGTACAAGACGTCGAGGTCATTGCCCCAACCGCGCGACTCGATCGCGCCCATGACTTTGGCAATTGCTTCGTCGATCAGTTCGTTTTCGACATGCGTGTACGCATTGACTTCGCGCACTTGGTCTTGCGTCAGCGTTGCTGGCACCCAGCGAGCCGGTGCTTCGTAGTTGGAAACAAATGTGCCGTCGTACCAACCGCGCCAATGGCGCAACTTATCGTCGAGCACTGCTTCGCGAGTTGTTGAATTTGCGATGTATCCCTCGGGAAGATCGAGGTCTTGCCAACGCACGCGGTGCATCTCTGACGCCGGCGGATCCCATGGGTGATGGGGGTCTGGAAAACTCATCCAACAAAACCAGTCGCGATCTGCAGGCAGCGACTCGAGCCAGGCAATCGTTCGTTGAGCAACCCATTCGGTGTGATACCACTCGGTGGGAATTGGGTTGACGTGTACTTGTGGTGCTTTGGTGTCGCCGCCGCCCTCGGCATTGACTTGCAATTCATTGTCGAGCACTCGGTAATAACTCAGAGCCGCTTCTGGATGATTGTCGCGTATCCATTGCGAGTAATGCAGTGCTCCTGCTGCACCATGAGTGGCGAGCTCCATATGGTCAAAACCACGATGCGGATCATTTGGGTTTTCGTTCGTAGAGCGATGTGCACCCATACGGTTTTCGGTGAAGCGCAAAAATGGATCGAGCAATGGCTCGAAGTGCGCTTTACCAATGAGCGCAGTTGCATACCCAGTTGCTCGCAGGTCGGCAGCAATGCTCGGTGCGTCTTCGGGTAACGGAACTCCGTTCATCCATACGCCGTGAGTAGCAACGTGTTGGCCTGTGAGCATGGTGCTGCGCGACGGCATGCACACAACATTTTGGGGGTGCGCACGATCAAACGTGATGCCGTTTTTGCTCAAAGCATCAATCGTTGGCGTGCGCGCAATGAGTCCGCCGTTGCAACCGAGTGCGTCATAGCGCTGTTGATCGGTGGTGATAAACAAAATCTTGCGGCCCATTTATTTCCGATCAAACATTTCTTTGACTTTGGCAATTCCCACGCCTGCAGCACCACCGATTGGAAGTGCCAAAACTTCTGGGTCCATATCTGTTGAATACATCAACATGCACCTGTTCGGTCCATCAGGAATTACATCTACTGTCCCGAGATGAAAGGTGATGAGCGGGTTGTTGACGATCTTGTATTGAAAGCGACGCAAATCGTGGTCAAGAGTAACGATGTCTTCTTCAAACGTGATACCGGCTGCAAGCACGATCCAACGCTTGTCACCTTCAACGCGACACGAGGTAATTGGAAACCACTCGTGTAGCCGCTCTGGTGCGCCAACAAATGCCCACACGGTGTCGGCGTCACATTCAATGAATCCATATCGGCGAACGGTTCCCACGCCGTTCAATCTAATCTTTTCGCACTCATACTGCACAAAGCCAGCGAGTTATTGGTGAGATATCTGCCAGTCGATGGGGTCTGAGCCGTTTGCTCGAAGTGCTTGATTGATGTGAGAAAAAGGCTTTGAACCAAAGAAGCCTGTATGTGCCGAGAGTGGACTTGGGTGAGCCGACTCAATAATTGTGTGTTGCGGTTGCGTGATCAAGGATTTTTTGTTGCGCGCAAATGCGCCCCACAGCACAAACACGATGGGCGACTTCAGTGATCCGAGTGTGCGCACTACTGCATCAGTAAATGTTTCCCAGCCGTGCCCCTGGTGTGTGCCAGCACCATCATCTCGCACAGTCAAGGTTGCATTGAGCAACAACACACCCTGCCGAGCCCATGAAGTCAAATCGCCATTTGACGAAGGCTCAATCCCACAATCTGCGTGCAACTCTTTGTAGATATTGCGCAGTGATGGAGGGATCTTGACGCCATTAGTTACAGAGAAACACAAACCATTTGCTTGGCCTTGCGAGTGATATGGGTCTTGTCCAAGTATCACTACGCGCACATCTTGCGGTGCAGTGAGTGCTAACGCACGAAACGTTGCGCCTAAAGGTGGGTAGACGTTGGCGACTTGTCGTTCGGCAGCAACAAAATCTTGCAACGTAGACCAATACTGCTTCGATGTTTCTCCAACAAGCAAGTTGCGCCAGAGGTCTGGCAATTGATTTGCACTTGCGGAAATGTCGCTCATCCGCCAAATACACGATAAACGCGTTCCGCTGGTCCGAGCCCAAAATAGTTGTTCCATCCACTTGCAAGCAACAGTGCAACGACGTAAAACGACAGCGACAGTACAAGTGCGGTGTCAAGCCCGGTTGCACCCACCCAACGCAACTGATGAACTACAAGATTAAAAAATGCGACATGCAATAAGTACACCGAAAGCGTCATGCGTCCGGCCCGTGCAAGTAACTGTGTAAGAGCAAGATGCGGCGCGCGCTCAACTACAAGTGAAACCAAACAGAGTGCGACAACGGCAGTTGCGAGCGTGCCAAGTGAAAACAAAATGCCACGATCGAGGGGTTGGGTCGACAACAGCCTTGCGAGGACGAAGTCACGATTGCCGATCTGCAAAGATGGCCTAAATAAAAAATTAGCGGTGTGCGTGGCGAGCATAATGAGGATCGCCACGAACATGAGTCGCAGGCGAATCTCGGGTAATCGATGGATGTGGCGTCCGAGCAAGATGCCCGCGATGAAAAAAGCGATCCAGGGAAATATGGGGTGGGTGTAATCAGTAAATGTGCGAATGAGCAGATTGCGTGGCGAATTAGGCGTGGGTGAGAGCCAGTTCGTCAAGTTGCCATCGAGCAACTGGCTTGCTCGCCACCATGAAAGGCCCGCTGCAATGATGATGCTTGCTCCGCCAAGCGCGATCAGTCGTTTCGATGACCACGCAAACACAGCCGATGCGATGATGAAATATGCGCCGTAATAAAAGAGGATTGTGCCCGGCCAGATCCATTGCAGGAAGTAACCCAAAAAATACAGCAATGTTCCGCGACGGAGTAGAACGATGCGAGCGTGACCTATATCGGCGCAGTTGTTCGACGCTCGAGCGCGTTGCGTAAACAAACTCACACCGATGCCGGCAATTAGCACAAACGTTGCAGCGAATCGTGTGGTGAGTGGGCCAGTGAGCGGGTTGAACATGCGCTCCCACACCGACGGGTGAGTGGAGTACATCGACTGTGCGCCGTTGAGATAAGCGTGGTAGTTCATCGCAACGACTCCGAAGAGAGCAATGGCTCGGGTGACGTCCAAACTCTCAATCCGCGATGACGGCGTCACGAATTGATTTATTTCCAGGAGATGGTGTCGACAAAGACTCGAGAGAGTGGTTGCTGCACATCAACAATGTCGTTGACTGTTGGGCAAGTTGCGCCATCTTGTACAAACAGCATTGTTGAGTGCATGTGCGGCGGCTCGAGCATCGTGAGGCGTTGTTTGGCAAAATGAAATGGGCTGAGATCGCCAGCATGTGCAACGACACCGTGGCTCGATCCGCAACCAACTACAACAAGTGATCCACTGCCAGAAATTGGAGTGTTGCGATAGCCGGCTGTTGCGCCATTGACGTGGTTCACATCCAACACATCGGCATTGAGTGTGAGCATTGATTTGTCGCCAAGCCACAAAGAAGTGCCACTGCGGACGATGATCTTGCGTTGTTGATGTGCGGCACGAAGGGTGCTCAGTATGGACGCGTCTAGATGACTGACATACATCGGCAGATTATTTGGCAAGATGCTGAGCCATTGTCCAACTTCTCGTGCGTGTTCAACTGGAGTGCCATCGAGTGGTGGGTGAACCGACCAACCGTGTTGTACGAAACCTGCTGTGTCGACAGCACTCACGACCGACGCGACGTCGGCTATAGCAACTCCAAAACGTTGCACGCTCGAGCGCAACTTAATAATCACGCGTCCGCTCCATCCGTGCGACACAAGTGTGTCGACATGATGCACTGACCCAACAACGAGTACTGCGTTGTTGGGAAGCGACGACGGTATCTCGAAGCCAACCGGTGTGAGCACGAGTGGCGTATGCGATGCAGGAATATCGTGGGCTTCAAACACTGTGCCAACAGCAATCTCGGTGGCAATCGAAAGTGCCTGTTCAATCAAGATTGGTCGGCCAAATCCGTAACCGTTGCCTTTGACAACCGGTACGAGATGTTGGGTGTCGCCAAGGCCTGCGGCAAAGGTCTGCACATGGCTGAGCCATGCTTGGCGATCGACTGTCAGGCGCAAAGTCATGTGTCATCACGGTATCTGAACGGTTTGGATGCCCCGTTAAAACCCGACTTGTTAAGTCAACAATTGCCCTTTAGGCTGTCCCTATGGCCAAACTCTTCAGTTTTCCCAATCCCGTCAACGAAACATCGGCTCGCATCGTGGCAGGCGGTGCTGTAGTTATGGGCACCCTTTTTGCCGCAACTGGCAGTGGCTGGATACTAACGGTGTTGACCTATGGCTTTATTGCTCGATTGCTGACTGGACCAACATTGAGCCCGCTCGGTCGGCTCTCGACGCAAGTAATCACTCCAATGCTCACGTCGATCATGAAGAACGAACATCGAATGGTGCCTGGCCCGCCAAAGAGATTTGCCCAAGGTGTTGGTGCAACATTTGGCATCGTTGCGAGCGCGCTGTTTTTGAGTGGCGCAGAGACACCTGCACGATTTGTGATCGCAGCACTTGTTGGAGCCGCATTTCTTGAATCAGTATTTGCGATATGTCTCGGTTGCATCATGTTTGGATGGTTGATGAAAGCCGGTTTGATTCCTGAAGAAGTTTGTGAAGAATGCAATAACTTCAGTTTGCGTTCTTTGGCCACGACGTCAAGTCAGGCTTAAGCGCGTCGAAGTTTTGTTCTCGGACAGCGCCTTTCCATACACCAACTCCATACGCGGCATCGTCAAGCACGCGCAGCGCAGTAAATCGAATTGGATCGAGCTTCGGTCGGTTTTTCCACCATTCGTACATTGATGGAACAACTGCAGCAGTAATGAGCACCCAGCGCATACGTCTTGAAAACAGTGCAAGCACGACCGCAATTGGCCACCACACTCGCGTAATCGCTGAAGCAATTGTGCGTCCGGCATGTAAATTGCCAAGACCAGCCAAGCGCACAGACTCTTCGACGGCGTTTGGAACATCGCGCAATTTGCGAGCAAGTGCAGCGATAGTTCCTGCGCCTACAAGTGCGCCAACGATTGGGTAGCCGAGCGCAACAAGTGCCCACATGCCAGCCGAGTAGCCGCTTACTCGCACGGGTGCAAGTGCACCGTCGTGTCGTTTTGCGAGTGCAGCAGCCGACGTGCCGTAACTCATGCGCTGCGCCACAAAATCACTAACAGTTGAACGTGGCAAGTGAGTGCACACTGCGGTTGGTTGGTATCGACAGCGCCAACCCGCAGCGTCCATGCGCCAGAGTGCGTCGACATCCTCACCGACCTGCAATGTTTCGTCGAAGCCGTTGATCTCGCGTATTGCTTCTGTGCGACACAACCACATGGCCGACGGTGCGTAACTGATGCGCGTACCTTTGCGAATACGACCCTCAGTTGAGCCCAGATCGAGTGGTGAACGTACTGCCTCATAAGCGCTTAAGGCACCCTCGGTTGTTGTACTCATGATGCGTGGTGCAACAAGACCAACGCGCTCGTCGGCAAAATACGAGAGCAGTTCAATCAACGTGTTGTTTTCGAGTGTTACATCTACATCGACAAACGCAACAAAAGGTGTGGTCACAAACTGCAATCCATGATTGCGTGCAGCACCCGGGCCCCTGTTGTTGTCGAGCGAAACAACTCGTGCACCAACAATGTCAGAAATTGCGTGAGGAGACGCATCGTTGACCACAATGATGGTGGCTGCAGTAGTAGAGAGATTGGTCAGCGTGCCAACAAGTGTGTTGAGCAACCGCGCGTCTTTTGAGTTACGCACATGTGCAGGAATCACGATGCTTACATCGGCCAACGTAAATGGCTGTTCGGTGCCAACAATGTGAGTCGGATGTATGGCGCCAGCATCAAGTAGTCGGCTAGTCAATGTCTCATGACCTGCTGGTAGAGGCAGCCCAATTTCGAGCAACTCTGCAATATGGCGACCTTCTTCGCTCAAGGAAAACATCTTGAGTGGAGAGCCTGCAAACACCATGAGGCCACGATCAGGCCGTCGCCACGACGGATCAACAATGAAGTGCGGCTGTTGAATAAGTTCGGTCATGGTTGCACCCAAGAATTTGTGTGTTCATCTATAAACGTAACGAGGTCGTGCGCTAAATGCGAGAGCAACATGGTGCCGTGTTCTGCGCTTGCATTGGTTGGGTCACCAAGTATTCCATTGGTTGAAACTGCTCGAACTCCGCCATTGCGCAACTGGGCTTCAAGCTCACTGATTGGCTTCGTTGCGCCAACTTCTGCAACGGTCATATTGACTCGCGATGGGTCAATTGCCAGCATGATTGAAGTCTCGCTTATTCCTGCATGAGCATCGCCATCTGCAATACGCGGCCACCATGCTGCGACATTGCGCTGTTCGCTTGTCAGTGTGCGCACTGCAGTTGTTACGGCTTCGGCGTTACCTCCATGACCATTCACAAATACAACCCCATTGCACCAGTCGGCAGATCGAACAATCTCAATTAGCACTTGTGTGAGTACTGCAGTGCCAATCGACAATGTGCCTGCAAAACCTGAGTGCTCACCACTTGCCGTGATGCTCAAAGTTGGCCCAACCATGGTGCGCTGGTCGACCAAAGCAGCCTGTGCACACAAATATTCGGCGATTTTTGTATCAGTGTTAAGCGGCAGGTGCGGGCCATGTTGTTCGCATGATCCGAGAGGCAACAACAACACTGTCGATGGGCGACTTGCAACCTGCGACCACGTTGTGTTGATGATATTGGCGTCCACGCCAAAGACTAAGGGCGAAGACGTTTGCGCACAAAGCGCACTGCTTCGATCAGCAAAGTTGCGCTCACTGCGCCACCGAAAGCGACCAGAAATGCCTTGGTGTGGTCATCTTGAAACGTTTTGCCGCCAATGAAACCGAGAAGAGATGCGTACAAGGCCCAAATTGAAGCAGCGACAATTGTCCAGCCAACAAACCACCTGTGGTCTCGGCGAGTGACACCACACGTGAGCGTGAGGATGGTGCGTCCGCCGGGAATAAAACGTGCGGTGATCAGCAATAGACCTCCGCGTTGCTCAATCTGATGGATGACTTTTTCGAGGCGCACTTGACTTTTTTCGTTGCGGGTGTATCGCTGCAGTATGCGCTCGCTCGCTTCGCGTCCGATGAGGTACGACATATTGTCACCAATAAATGCACCAGCGGCTGCCACCAGAATGACCAGTGCTATCGACAAATTTCCAGAGCCAGCGCTCACGCCACCCACGATGACAAGTGTTTCACTTGGCACGATCGGTATCACCGAGTCGGCAACCGCAATCGTAAAGATAATTAAATAAAACCAGGGCGAGGATGAAAAGTCCTCAAGCCATGCAAAAAGTTCGTTGAGTTGATTCATTGCACTTCAGCCAAAAACGTTATGCGTTTTCTTCGTGAGACTTTAGTCGACGAATATTTGGCAAGTGCCGAATAATGATCATGCCGACGAGACCCACAGATGCAGCCAACTCCCACATGTTGTCGTTACGCCAGATGGCAACGTACACAGGTACTGCAACGGTAATGATCAATGAAGCAACCGATGACTTGCCAGTTGATTTGCGCAACACAAACCACGATGTGCACAAGATCAAACTCATGACGGGATACAGCACGTACATCACGCCACCACCGGTGGCAACGCCCTTACCACCCACAAATTTGCGAGTGACGGGAAACGTGTGGCCGATCACTGCGGCGTAGCCACAGGCATAGGCAAGATACGAGACAGGATGGGCACCCGCTTGTGTGTTCATCACAAGCCAGGCAAGTCCCACCGAAGCAGAACCCTTGAGCACATCGGCAACGAAAACTACGAGACCGTATTTCCATCCGAGTAAGCGCACAACATTTGATGTGCCCGGATTGCCGGACCCTGCTGCGGTGACATCGACACCGCCGCGCTTGGCAACGATGAGGGCACTTGGAAACGTGCCTAGAAAATACGAAATAATGATGGAGCCGATAATCAGCAGTGGATTGACGTCGTTCATACTCGTTCCATTCGTTGCGCAGGATCTCTAGAAGTAGTCAGCCGCGGTGCATTGATCTTGACAGATCTCGAGTGGTCCATTGACGGTTTTGGGATGAAGTTGATTGCTGCTGCCTTGACAAGTTCTTCGCCGTGGCCGGTGACGCACTCTGGGTCTGGTCCGTCGAGTGGTATGCCTGTAAAGAACTTGGCGGCCATGCAACCACCTTGGCAGGCGTCGTAGCTTCCGCATGCCGAGCAGGCTCCGGCTGACTCTGGCTCGCGCAGCGAGAGAAACAGTTCGCTTTCTTTCCACACTTTGGTGAAACCACCATCGTTCAGAAGTGATCCGGCTTTGAATTGAGCATGAATCACGAATGGGCATGCGTACAC
>CAXNIQ010000003.1:0-22924 GCA_964202465.1 Ilumatobacteraceae bacterium | reverse complement strand
TTGCTCTTTTGAATTGAGTCGATGCGCGTGATTTGTGGCGGCGGCGGCGGTGGGATCTTTGCTGCACCGGAGTAGGAATGGCCAGCGAGTACGGATACGACCACCGAGAACACCGCAACCACCCAGTATCGAATGTGAGTCTGACGTTTTGCCACGGGTTCAGTTTACGGAAAGCGAAAAACAACTTCAAAGTCAAATCTTTTGCTACGGTCGGGCGATGACACCAACGACAGTTTCCGTAGTGCGAGAAGTTTCAGCCTCTCCAGAAAAAGTGTGGGCACTCGTCACTGACTTGCCTCGCATGGGTGAGTGGTCGCCAGAAAACCAAGGCGGCGAATGGCTCGACGGCGCAACTCATGCTGCTGTTGGCGCAAAGTTTAAAGGCGACAACAAGAATGGCGACAAGACATGGCAAGCAACAGTGAGAGTTGACGTTTGTGATGCACCCAGGAAGTTTGTATTTAGCCTCAATTACAAAGAGAATCATTTATGTGATTGGGTGTATGAAATTGAACCAACACCAAGCGGCTGTCGTGTCACGCATGCGTGGGTAGAGGGACCGCAGTGGGCAGAATTCGCCCCGATTGGTAAAGGCATCAGTGGGGTGGAAGATCGCGCTTCACATAACCTGCGCATCATGGGTGTCACGCTCGACAACTTGGTGAAAGCGATAGATACGGTTTAGTTATGACTTCACAATTACCAGTTTCTGTAACACGAGAATTTTGCGCATCACCCGACAAGGTTTGGGCACTCATCACTGACTTGCCACGCATGGGTGAGTGGTCACCTGAAAACCAAGGCGGCAAGTGGGCCAAGGGAGCAATGGGGCCAGCAGTTGGAGCAACGTTTAAAGGCCGAAACAAAAATGGCAAGAAGAAGTGGGGCACAAACGTCAAAGTCAATGCGTGCGATGCACCAAAAAAGTTTTCGTTTGGACTCATGGTCATGGGAAAGAACTGGTGTGATTGGGTGTACGAGATTGAGCCAACCGCTACAGGCAGCAGAGTCACACACAGCTGGATCGATCACCGTGGTGCTGTCGCTGGATTTCTGGGCAAGGTTGTGAGTGGCGTTGCTGACCGTGCGACACATAACAAAAAGAACATGGAAATCACCATGGATAATCTTGCGAAGGTGGCGAACTAACTAGCTACTGCGATTTAGCAACTGCGATCTAGCAGTCGAGAGCAGTGCAAAGTTTTACAAAGAGCTCGTCATACGTTTCGAGTGCCTGAAATTGTGGAAACTCGGCTTTGATGTTGTCGGGCGCATGAAACAAGAATCCTGCGTCGGCAGCACCCAACATCGCAGTGTCGTTATATGAGTCGCCAGCTGCGGCAACGCGGTAGTTCAATTTCTTGAAAGCCTCAACAGCGAGACGCTTTTGGTCGGCTTGGCGCAATTCAAAATCGACAATGTGGTCATCTTCAACAATGAGCCGATGACAAAACAGTGTTGGCCAGTTGAGCAGGCGCATCAGTGGACGCCCAAACTGTTCAAACGTGTCAGAAAGAATGATGACTTGTGTGCGCTCGCGAAGTGCGTCCAAAAATTCGACGGCACCCGGCATTGGCGACAAACCAGCAATCACTTGCTCGATACGGCTCATGGTGAGACCATGTTGGTTGAGGATCTGAATGCGCGACTTCATCAGCACGTCATAGTTGGGCTCGTCGCGAGTAGTGCGCTGCAACTCTGGAATGCCCGTGCTTTGTGCAACAGCGATCCAAATCTCGGGCACCAACACGCCTTCGAGGTCGAGCGTGACGATTCCCTGGTGTGGTTTGGTCGCAACTGCCATTGTTCTAGTCTTGCTGGCGGCAGTCTTCACATGAAATTGTGGGCGACTCGACCTCACAAGCGCTACACACCAAAGTCAACTTGTGGCATGCAAGATTGGAACAGTTGTGAAACTGTGCAGTGGGCGCCGAACACAAATTACAGGCGCCCAACACTTTGGCTTGATCGCTAAATTCCATTTTGAGTCGGCGATCAAATACATATAGTGAGCCTTCCCAGAGACCTTTGTCTCGAAATTCCTCGCCGTAGCGAACAATGCCGCCTTCGATTTGGTAGACCTCTTTGAATCCGCGATTTTTCATAATCACCGATAACACTTCGCAGCGAATGCCGCCTGTGCAATACGAAATGATCGGCTTGTCTTTGAGGTGGTCGTACTTGCCGCTCTCGATTTCGGCAACAAAATCTGGAGTCGTTTCCACATCGGGGATAACGGCATTTTTGAATCTGCCGATGCGTGCTTCGTATGCACTTCTGCCGTCAAAGAAAACAACGTCATCGCCGCGTTCAGCAACAAGTTGATTCACTTCGGCAGGCTTGAGATGCACGCCACCACCGACAATTCCATTTTCGTCAACCTTGATCTCTTCGGGAACACCGAACGTAACAATCTCGTCGCGCACGCGTATTTCAATTCGCGGAAAATCGTTGCCGATTCCATTCGACCACTTGAAGTCGATCGTCTTAAAAGCCGGAAACTCCCTGGTGACGCGTACATATTTTTTGATTGATGACAACGATCCACCGACGGTTCCATTGATGCCATCTTTGGAGATGATGATCCGGCCGTTGAGATCGAGGCGCTCGCAGAGTGCGCGCTGCCACAGGCGGATTGCTTCTGGATCAGCAAGCGGTGTGAACTTGTAGAAGAGGAGGATTTTGGAGGGATCGATGCCTCTAAATTTAGCGGTGTCGCGATATATACGGCGCGGCTGACAAGCACCTCGGCGTAGCCTTGACAGTCATGGAAATTCTGCAGTCGCACAAGTTGGCCAAT
Source organism: Ilumatobacteraceae bacterium (assembly GCA_964202465.1). GTDB lineage: Bacteria > Actinomycetota > Acidimicrobiia > Acidimicrobiales > Ilumatobacteraceae > UBA3006. Next base: position 20,124 of record CAXNIQ010000003.1, on the reverse strand, counting down.
GTCTTGTATGACATTCGTGGTCCTGTGCTTGAAGAAGCCAAGCGTCTTGAGGCTGCAGGGCACAAGATCATCAAACTGAACATCGGAAATCCTCAGCCTTTTGGTTTTGAGACTCCACCAGAAGTGTTGGTTGAAGTTGTGCGCAACCTGCCGATCTCGCAGGGTTACTCAGACTCACAAGGCATCTTGTCGGCACGCACTGCGGTTGTGCAGCACTACCAAGAGCGTGGCATCGATATCACCGACGTAGACGATGTGTGGTTAGGCAACGGAGTGAGCGAACTCATTCAGATTGCGGTCAATGCATTGCTCAATGAGGGTGACGAAGTGTTGATTCCCGCACCCGACTATCCGTTGTGGACTGCATCAACAAGTTTGTCGGGTGGCAAGCCAGTTCATTATTTGTGTGACGAGGCAAACGGCTGGATGCCGGACATGAATGACATCAGGGCAAAAGTGAGTGATCGCACCAAAGCAATCGTGATCATCAACCCAAACAACCCGACGGGTGCTGTGTATAGCCCAGAGATCTTGCGCGAGATTGCCGATTTTGCTGCAGAAAGAAATCTCATCGTGATGGCGGACGAAATCTACGACAAGATTTTATACGACGACGCAGTGCACACCACATTTGCTTCGATTGCACCAGACGTGTTTACCATCACATTTAACGGCCTCTCGAAGGCATACCGTCTCGCTGGTTTTCGTGCTGCGTGGATGGTGATGACGGGCCCGCGCAAACACGCAGCGAGTTACATCGAAGGCATCACGATGCTCACCAATATGAGATTGTGCGCCAACGTGCCAGCCCAACACGCGATTCAGACTGCACTTGGTGGACGACAGAGCATTAAAGATTTGGTGTTACCGGGTGGGCGACTGCTCGAGCAGCGCAATGCCGCAATCACCGCACTCTGCAAGATTCCTGGAGTTTCATGCGTCATACCAAAAGGCGCGTTGTACGTATTTCCAAAACTTGATCCAGATGTGTATCCAATTGTTGATGATCGCAAGTTTGTGCTTGATCTGTTGCGAGCCGAGCATGTCTTGGTAGTACAAGGAACCGGTTTTAACTGGCCGACACCAGATCACTTGCGCATCGTGACATTGCCATGGGCGACAGATCTGACTGAGGCGATTGGTCGCATCGGAAATTTCTTGTCGACGTACTCGCTGAAATAGTGTCGACAAAATAGTGTTGCCAAAAATAGGTTCCTCGAGTAGAAAGTAGTTGTAGATGCCAGCAGTAACAGCAGACACACTCACACTTCCACGAATTCGCGCGACGTTGTCGAAGCGCTCGCGCACTGTTCGCTCAATCACCACCGCGCCTAGTGGTTTTGAGGGCGAAGGTTTTCCAGTGCGTCGCGCTTTTGCTGGCGTGTCGACAGCCGATCTTGATCCATTCATCATGATGGATCAAATGGGCGAGATCAATTACGCTCCGCTCGAGCCCCGCGGCACCGACTGGCATCCGCACCGTGGTTTCGAAACCGTTACGTATTTAATGGACGGCACCTTTGTGCACCAAGACAGTCATGGCGGCGGCGGAATCATCGCCAATGGCGGCACACAGTGGATGACAGCCGGTAGCGGAATTTTGCACATTGAAACTCCGCCCGAAGACTTGGTCATTCGGGGCGGTTTATTTCATGGCATTCAGTTGTGGGTCAACTTGCCCTCCAAATTGAAGATGATTGCGCCGGCATACCAAAACTTGGAAGGCGATCAGGTCGTGTTGTTGTCTTCTGAAGACGGTGGCGCACTCGTGCGACTGATTGCTGGAAATCTGGGCGACCACAGTGGGCCAGGCTCGACACAGACACCGATTGTTGTTGCACACGCAACGTTGAGTGCTGGGGCACAGATGACATTGCCGTGGGACGCGTCGTACAACGCTCTGGCCTATGTGTTGTCGGGAAGCGGCACCGTTGGTGATGAAGCGCACCAAATCACACTCGGCCAACTTGCTGTATTTGTCGAAGGCGACTCGATCACGCTGCGCGCATCGGCGCACGAAGCTCTTGATGTGATGTTGCTCGGTGGTCAGCCAATTCGTGAACCAGTCGCTCAGCACGGACCATTTGTGATGAATACAAGAGACGAATTACAACAAGCATTCGATGATTTTCAACGCGGGCTACTAGGAACTGTTCCCGCCAACGGAATTCGCCCGTTTAGGCGGTCTTAATTTCTTTGCCGATCTCGAAAGCTAGGTAGTCATCGGCCGTGTTTTCCCACGTCTCAAACTGAATGACGCCCATCTCTTCAAAGCGGTGACGCAACCATTTGTCGTTGCGGTCGAGCAGCCCTAGCTTTTTACAGTTAGGCACAATCTTGGCAAACAACATTTGCTGAAACATGATGCGTGTTGGATCGCCCATGAGGAATGGCAGAATTTCGCGTGGCTTGAGGCCCATGCGTTCCCAAACTTCTTGTTGTAAGAAGCGGTCACGCATTCGCACGCTTGCTTCGTACGCAAATTCCTGGCGCTCCTTAATTTCAGAGTCAGACATTTGTGCGTACACCTCTTGCAGGCTGATGACGCCGAAAGCCACGTGTCGTGCTTCGTCACTCATGACCATGCGCAGAATCTGCTTGAGTAGTGGCTCGGTGGTGAGTTGGTGCATAAATCCAAACGCGGCAAGCGCTAGACCCTCAACCATGATCTGCATACCCAGATAGGTCATGTCCCAACGGCCATCGTTAATGATGTCGTCGAGCAGCATGCGCAAATGGATGTTGATTGGATACTCGCCACCAAGTTTCTCGTTGAGATATTTTGCGAATACTTCTACGTGTCGCGCCTCGTCCATAACTTGAGTAGCCGAATACAACTTGGCGTCGTGCCAAGGAACGGTCTGCGTGATTTTTGCTGTACAGATGAGTGCACCCTGTTCGCCGTGCAGAAACTGTGAGAGAGTCCAGTTGCGACCCTCGATGCCGAAGTTGAGCCATTCTTTGTCGCCCCACTTGGCAATCGGTGTGTCGGCGTAGCGAGAAGGATCAAGACCAGCCCCGGTGATGGCCTGGTCTGCCGTAATCGTTCCTTCAATATCTACAGATTGACTCCAGTCGAAATCAGTTTGGGCATTCCACTGGCCTGTCTTAGCCTTTTCATACAGTTTGTGAAGTTGCGGACGACGTGTTTCGTAGTCCCATGTAAAGATGGTTGGGGCATTGTTGGTGACGTAGTGAAGTGATCCATCTTCGTCTTTATTACTCAACGCCAAGATCGCTTCGATGTCATCTAGATCTTGTCTGCCAATAAGTTTTTCATTCTTTATATTGTCGGTGACACTCATGTTCGTGTTTCCTCCATTTGCTTGGGTATCTATTTGAAGATACTCCTGTGAAATTATTTATCACGAGTTCGACGATGTGAAACGAGCGCAAAAACTTTTCTGCGTCAGATTTTGTTAGTCATGACAAACATGAGAATCGTCAATGTTGATCTATGCGATACGCGTAAGGGTTACTTAACTGCTTCGCTCATGAATCGTTGAGTCAGAAGTTGTACGATAAAAAAATATGAATAGCAAAAATTATGTAGACGTTTTGATCGTTGGCGCTGGAATATCCGGAATTGGATCTGCGGTCCATCTGCATACTCAGTGTCCAACCAAGAGTTTTGTTGTGCTGGAGGCATTCGAAACCTTCGGCGGTACGTGGCACATGCATACGTATCCAGGCATCCGATCCGATAGTGATTTGTACACATTTGGATATCGCTTTAAGCCATGGACGGGCGCACCGATTGCGACTGCGGCAGAAATCATGAAATACATGGGCGAAGTGATTGATGAACACGACTTGGCCCAACACATTCGTTATCAGCACAAAATTACTGGCGCGAGTTGGTCAAGTGCACAAAACCTGTGGACAGTTGATGTGTTGCGCACCGATACGAACGAAAAGGTGCAATACACCACCAACTTTTTGTGGATGGGTCAGGGTTACTACAAGCACTCGCAGGGCTATACGCCCGAGTGGCCGGGTATGGACAAGTACACAGGCCGAATTGTGCATCCCCAAACATGGTCGAACGACATTGATTATAAAGACAAGAACGTATTAGTGATTGGTTCTGGCGCGACTACAGCGACAATCGTTCCGGCAATGGCTGCAGACTGTAAGCACATCACGGTTTTGCAGCGGTCACCAACATATTTTTGGACTGGAAGAAATGCCAATGATCTTGCCGACACATTGCGTCAACTGGAGATCAATGAAGAATGGATTCATGAGATCGTGCGTCGCAAGGTGCTCTTCGACCAGCAAGCAGTTACCAAACTTGCATTTGAAGAACCAGAGAGTTTGAAGCAGCTACTCATCGATAATGTGCGCGCGCTACTCGACCCCGACTACGACGTCGACAAACACTTCACACCTAAGTACCGGCCATGGCAGCAACGTGTTGCATTTGTTCCAGACGGCGACTTGTTTGCGGGAATCAAATCGGGCAAAGCATCTATGGTGACCGACGAAATCGAATCGTTCACTGAGAACGGTGTGTTACTCAAGTCGGGCACGGAAATCTCTGCCGACTTGATCATTACTGCTACAGGGTTCAACCTCAGCGTGCTTGGTGACATTCCATTTATTGTTGATGGCAAGCCAGTGGATTTTGCACAGACGGTGACATATAGGGGGATGATGTTCACTGGTGTGCCAAATATGGCGTGGGTGTTTGGCTATTTCAGGGCAAGCTGGACGCTACGAGTTGACCTCATGGGCGATTTCATTTGTCGATTGCTCAAACACATGGACAATCTGCATGTTGCCACAGTGACTCCACAGCTTCGACCCCAAGATGCTGCAATGCCAATCGGTTCATGGATGGACCCAGAAAATTTCAACCCCAACTATTTGATGCGTAGCCAACATCTGATGCCCAAGCGGGGCAACATTTCGGAGTGGCAGCACAATCAGGACTATTGGGTAGAGCGAGAGATTTTGCCCGAGGCGAGCCTCACTGATGGGTGTCTGACGTTTTCGTAATTTTGAGCCTCGATCGCTATCAAGCCATCGCAATCAGCGCGCGAGGTGAGTCAATACACTCAACTACGTGTCTGGGCCCTTGCAACTTGAATTTGTAACGTCGGCCGTCAATATTCGTGACTTGCCAGAATCGCCAATTGAGGTCGCAGTAGTTGGCAGGTCAAACGTGGGCAAGTCGTCACTGATCAATGCGCTTGCCAATCGCAAACAACTCGCACGGGTTTCTAATACACCTGGTCGCACGCAATTGATCAACCTGTTTGAGACGCCAGGTGGTGGAACGGTTGTTGACTTGCCAGGTTATGGTTACGCCGCAGCACCTGGAAACGTGCGCAAGCGTTGGCAGAGCATGATCACCAATTATTTGCTCGACCGCGAGTCGCTCGTGATGGTCTTTGCATTGGTCGACGGTGTGATCGGGCCAACCGAACTCGATCAACAAGTGTTGGGTGAGCTAGAAGAAAATGGGATTCCATTTACGGTGGTGGCTACCAAACTCGACAAAGTAAAACCATCACAGCTCGAGACACGCAAGCGCGATCTTGCTCGCGGATGTGGACTTGCTCAAGATGAAATTGTATGGGTGAGTGCAACTACCGGAATTGGCATTGTCAAGTTGCGTGCGTCGGTAGGCAACTATTTGAACGTAAAAAACGCTAATAAAAAGCGCTAATAAAAAACGCTAGAGAATTATCGCGCGTAGGTGACGCCACCATCGACAACGACGGTTGATCCAACCACATAATCGCCGGCACGTGAAGCCAAATAAATCGCAGCACCAGCCATATCTTCTGGCGTACCGATGCGACCGGCTGGAATTGCTGCCGCAATTGCATCACCGTGATCGCGTGCGACCTTGTTCATCTCGGAAGCGAATGCACCTGGAGCAATTGCGGTGACACCGATGCCGTCTTTGATGAGACGCAACGCCATGCGCTTCGTCATGTGAATGAGACCGGCCTTGCTGCCGGCGTACGGGTATGTCTCTTCCATGTTGGTGGAGATGCCGTCGATGGACGCGATGTTGATGACCTTTGCAAGGTGACCATTTCTTGCTGCGGCCGCGCGCAACTGAGGAGCGAGTGCTTGGGTTAAAAAGAAGGGAGTTTTTAAGTTGAGGTCAACTGTCTTGTCCCATCCGCTTTCTGGAAACTCATCAAACTTTGCACCCCACGCAGCGCCCGCATTGTTGACAAGAATGTCAAGCGTCTCTTCGCGTTTTGCAATTTCTGCAGCGAGTGCCTCGACACCTGCCTGAGTAGAGATGTCGCCGGGGATCGAGATGCACTCTCCGTACATCGAAAGGTTTTTGGCCGCTTCGTCGCATTGGGCTGCTTTGCGAGCGGTGATATAGACGCGTGAACAACCGTGCTCCAAAAATCCTTGGACGATCATGGCGCCGATGCCACGAGATCCGCCAGTTACAAGTGCCACACGACCGTTGAGTGAGAAGATGTCTTTCATCCGAGCCACTGTAGGGGGTGAGCAGTAAAGTTGTCGGATGCGCAAGAATCCAATGGTCGCTATTTTCCTCACAATTTTTGTCGACATGCTTGGGTCCGGAATTTTAATTCCAGTTTTCCCATTGTTAATCAGCCCTGGTTCACCTTTTCGGGTAACCCCAGAAGCCTGGTCGTTTAACCAGGGCCTGATCATGCTCGGATGGCTCCAAGCGATTTTTCCTTTCTGCATATTTATTGCTGCACCGATTCTTGGGCAGCTATCGGATCGGCATGGGCGCAAGCCAGTACTCGCATTTTCTATTTTCGGTACAGCAGTCGGCTATGCATTGTTTGCAGTTGGTATCAGCACGGCAAATATCCCACTGCTGTTTGCTGCACGCGCCCTAGATGGCATTACAGGTGGAAACTTGGCAGTTGCCCAAGCCGCGATTGGTGACGTGAGTACGAATGAAAACCGAGCAAAAAACTTTGGCATGCTCGGTGCTGCCTTCGGACTCGGACTTATTATCGGACCATATCTTGGTGGGCGACTGAGCACTCCAGACACAAGTTTCTACGGCATGTTCCACACCCCAAGTTGGTTTGGTGCAACTACACCATTTTGGTTTGCCGCAATTTTGTCACTCGCTAACTGCACAAGCATCGTGACGATATTCCCTGAAACATTGAAAGAAAAGTTTCATGGTGGTCGGATCAAAGTCAGTCAAGCGGTCAGCAATGTGATCGATGGATTTAAATCAGAGCGACTTCGAGTGGTGCTGTTGGCGGGCTTTTTGTTTAGCGCCGGGTTTACATTCTTCACCACGTTCTTCGGCGTGTACTTGGGCAACAACTTTCATTTCTCGTCTGCCAAGATCGGTGACTACTTTGCGATTGGCGGTTTATTCATTGCGGTATCGCAGGTTGTTGTTGTGGCCAAAGTTGCCACAAAGCTTGCTGACTGGAAGGTGCTGCGATTCAGTCTGTTTGGCCTTGGCGCAATGATGTTGGTGTATTTCGCAATCCCAACAACGTCTTCCTATTTTTTGTACTTGGTCATTCCTTTCTTCACCGTATTTAACGGCTTAACGATGGCCAATATGTCGAGCCTGATCAGTCGATCTGCAGAGATGGGGCAGCAAGGTCAGGCGATGGGAATTTATTCGAGCGTGTCGAGCCTTGCTCAGGTGCCAGCCTCGATCTTGGTTGGATACATCACCAGCGACATCACATCGAGCCAGCCACTGTTTGTGTCATCCGCATGCATCATTCTTGGTGGTGTCGTATTCTTCGTATTGTTTAAACCAAAATATGTAATGGAGGGTGCTCATGCCTAGTGACAGAATGCTGAAAACAATGAATGGTGTGCACCGACTCATCCTTGGTGTCTCACGCGGTAAAGCAGGTTGGACTGCAGGCAAGATGCCGGTGCTCGAGCTGACAACGATTGGTCGCAAGAGCGGTGAACCGCGTAGTTGTTTGCTGACATCGCCGTTGCAAGAAAATGGCGAGATTGTGATCGTTGCATCCCGTGGCGGCGACGACCATCACCCTGCTTGGTACCTCAATTTGCTCGAGACTCCACAAGTACAGGTGTCGTATAAAGGTGCACCTCACAAGATCATGACTGCCCGTACTGCCAACTCAGAAGAACGTGCACGTATGTGGCCAATTGTTGCTGGAGCATTCAAGGGGTATGCGGGGTATCAAGAAAAGACATCGCGCGAGATACCGCTTGTCATACTTTCCGAATCCTAAACTCAGGTTGCTACCCGAGTAGTAATTAGGTAGTATTGCAAGGTATGAAACTCAGTGTGAGTCTGCCCGAGGACGAATGTCTATTTCTTGACCAATGTGTCGAAGATGGCTTATATCCGTCAAGGTCGGCCGTGTTGCTGCGGGCTCTGCGCTTGCTGAAGAGTGCCGATCTTGGAAAATTGTATGCCGAAGCGTTCGACGAATGGAACGTCAGCATCGAGGGCAAAGAGTGGGATGCGCTTGATGTATCCCGGGATGTATCAAAGGATGTAAACCGTGCTTCGAGGTGAAATTCGGCTTGTCAATTTGGAACCCGCACTGAGCGGTGAGGCCAACAAAGTTCGTCCTGCTGTCGTTGTGAGTAATGATGTCTTAAACAATGCGACACAAGCGCTCGATCGCGGAGTTGTAACGGTCGTTCCAATCACCTCCAACATTTTGAAGGTGTATCCATTCCAGGTTCACTTGCCTCGCAAAATAACAGGGTTAGATTTTGATTCCAAAGCGCAGATAGAACAAATTCGGGCAGTTGCGATTAGCCGAATTGGAGTGCGTGTGGGACGCCTTACTGCAGATCTGGAAGAACGCTTGGATGCTGCACTTAAATTGCACTTGGCGCTCTGACTAGGTCGTCAAATCCACAAGACGGGTAGCGTGGGGTTATGCCAAAACCCGGAATGCACTCAGGAATAACCACCGACGATGCAATGAATTTGGCCATGTCGGCCAAAGCTGTTCCATTGTTTGAAGCCGTCAAAGAATTTGTTGCCAAAGAGATTGATCCGATCACCGATGAATTCTTTCGGCTCGGCGAAGGCAGGCCCGACCGTTGGCAATACGGCAAAGGTCAACTCGAGTTGCTCGATTCGGTAAAGGCCAAAGCAAAGGCAAAAGGATTATGGAACTTCTTCCTACCAAACGCCGAGACTGGTGAAGGTTTGTCAAACCTTGACTATGCATATATTGCAAACGAATTGGGCAAGAACCCCATTGCATCCGAGTGTTTTAACTGCAGTGCGCCAGACACAGGCAACATGGAAGTGTTGGAACGCGTTGGTACCCCAGAGCAAAAGAAGCGTTGGCTCGAGCCGCTACTCGCAGGCGAAATTCGTTCTGCATATGCAATGACCGAACCAGATGTGGCGTCGTCGGATGCAAAGAATCTTGAGTGTCGCGCAGTGATGGATGGTGACGAGTGGTTGATCAACGGCGAGAAGTATTACATCTCTGGCGCTGGAGACCCACGGTGCAAGATCATGATCTGCATGGTGATGACAAGCCCAGACGGCCCACCGCACCGGAGGCATTCACAAATACTCGTACCGATGGATGCACCTGGCGTAAAGATTCTTGGCGCCATGCATGTATTCGGTGAAGATGATGCGCCGCACGGTCACATGCACTTGAGTTTCACCGACGTACGTGTGCCTGCAAGCAATATGTTGCTGGGCGAAGGTCGCGGTTTTGAGATCAGCCAAGTTCGTCTCGGACCAGGACGCATTCATCACTGCATGCGTTCGATTGGTTCAGCCGAGCGCGCTCTCGAGTTGATGATCCGCCGTGGACTTTCGCGCGAAGCTTTTGGCAAACCAATCGCACGACTTGGAAAGAACACTGAAGTGATTGCAAAAGCCCGCATTGAAATTGAGGCAATGCGCCTCATGGTGTTGCGTGCAGCAAAGGCCATGGACACGCTTGGCAATGCCGAAGCGCGTGTGTGGGTCAGCGCGATTAAAGCGATGGTTCCAGAGCGCGTGTGCAAGATCATTGACGAAGCCATTCAAGTATTTGGCGCTACTGGCGTTTCGCAGTGGACACCGCTCTCGCGTATGTATGCGGGGCAACGCACGTTACGACTTGCCGATGGACCGGACGAAGTGCACTGGCACGTTGTTGGTAGGGCCGAAATTGCGCGCTACGAGGGTGAAGTGCATCCGCCAATGAAGGGCGATCGCAGCGGTTTGTTTACTGGCCCTTGAGCCGTGTGTATCTAAAAAACTACGAGATTAAATACGGGTTTTTGGCGACACGGTCAGCCGTGGATCGCTCACAATGATGCCTTCAAGCACATTGTTGATGGCCGACAGAATTGCTGGCTCGAGCACAATGTTTGCGGCTTTCACGTTGTCGTCGAGTTGCTCTGGGCGAGTGGCACCAACAATTGCTGACGCAATGTTTTTGTTTTGCAACACCCAGGCGATTGCCATCTGCGCCATTGTGATGCCTGCTTGAGCGGCAATTGGCTTGAGTTCTTGCACTTTTGTCAGTGTTGTGTCGGTGAGCCAACGAGAGATGAAGTTTTTGCCGCTCAGCTCGTCGGTTGCTCGTGAACCATCTGGTGGGGGTTGACCAGGTAGGTACTTGCCAGTGAGCACGCCTTGTGCCATTGGCGACCACACAATTTGTGAAAGTCCTTCGCGCTCGCTTGCGGGCACCACTTCTTCTTCGATGACGCGCCACAACATCGAATACTGGGGTTGGTTGGAAATAAACGGCACGTGCAGTTCTCGCGCAAGTTCTGCACCACGCGTGATCTGGTCGGCGTCCCACTCGGACACACCTATATACAGGGCCTTGCCTTGGCGCACAATGTCGGCAAAAGCAAGCATTGTTTCTTCCAGCGGCGTTTCGACATCAAAGCGATGTGCTTGATACAAATCGACGTGATCCATGCTGAGGCGCTTGAGCGACGCATCGATGGAGTGCATGATGTGTTTGCGCGACAGGCCACGATCGTTTACTCCTGCGCCCGTAGGAAAATACACCTTGGTAAATACTTCAATGCTTTCGCGTGGCACGCCAGCAAGTGCGCGACCAAGCACGGCTTCGGCGCGAGTGCCTGCGTAAACGTCGGCGGTATCAAATGTGGTGATGCCGAGTTCGAGTGCGCGCTTGACGCATGCATTGGCGGCATCTTCTTCAACTTGACTGCCGTGTGTGATCCAGTTGCCATAACTGATTGCTGAGACTTTAAATCCGCTTCGGCCAAGGTATCTAAATTCCATGCTGTGAATCTAGCGGTTGATTTATGAAGCGAGAGTTGAGTCACTCGCAAGCATTGGTCGTCGAAGATATTTTGGTCCAACTAGCACGCATCCAAGACACACAAGTGTGAACATGGTGATGCCCGTGGCAACAAATGCGGTCTGGCGGCCGTAGTGCTCGTACACACTGCCTGCGATCATCGCAACAATTCCGCCCGTCAGTGTTTGGATTCCACCGAGTAATCCAGACGCCCCAGCCTGACGCTCTGGTGGAGCTACTTGTGCAACGGCGATGCCAGTGCCGGTGACGGTGAGCGCATCAAGCGCCGACTGTGTGACTCCGATACCAAGCATCCAATACGGGCTGCCGATAAATCCATACGACGTCATGTAAAAAGCGCCAAGTGCAAGCCCGAAAGCACTGACACGAAATGGTCCGTATTTTTGGGCGATGGTGCCGCCGACTGTTGCAAATAAAATCCATGGCATTCCAAAAATAGAAATACCGGCATTGCCAACCCAGTTAGGTGCGCCCATATCGTCCATCATCACTACCCACAGCGGATCAAACACACCGATCATTACGTAGAGCGCAACTCCAATGAGTATTGCGCCAGTGAGTGGTCTGATGCGCAACAAGTCGATAGCAAAGCGTTCGGTTGTACGATCTTCGGCCGGAGTCTCTTCAATCTCTTCGCGCGCGATCAACGCCACCATCACAATAAGAATTGCAGCGATGATCAAGAAAGGCGCAGCCAAACCAAATGTGCCAACGGTGAGCGCCGAGATAATTGGGCCAAGGGCAAAACCACCAACTTCAATTGCGACACCACGGCCCAAGTTGGTCCCCATATTTTCCTGGTCACTCACAATCACAATGCGCTTGATGGCGGGAATTGCGATACCCGCACCGATGCCCATCAACACGCGGCCACAAATTAGGCCGGTCATAGATGAGCCGTATGCCATCACGACAGCCCCCACCACATTGGACGCAAACCCCCATGTCATCAGGCGGCGCGCGTGACCCTTGTCGGCATAAGGGGCAATAGTTAATTGCGCTATGAAAGAAGTGAAGAATCCAGCAGCGATGATAATGCCAAGGCCTGTTTCCTGAATGCCGAATTTGTCACGCCAGTCGTCAAGCATCGTGAACATGACGCCATACCCAGCAGCAAGAAAACCCATTGCAATCTGCAAAACATAGATCAATCGCTTATGGGCCACCGAGCCACAATAGACGATGAATTGTTGTCCATAGGATGTTGTTATGGATGTCGAAGTTGTCGATTATCAATCATCAGATGCCCCCAAACGTTTTACCGAGTCGTTGCGCAACACCGGTTTCGCAGTAATCACAAATCATCCCGTGCAGTACGAGATGGTGCAACAACTACAAAACGAATGGCTCAATTTTTTTCGCACAGGTAACAAGTGGGACTATTTGCCAAGCGAGGGCGGACAAGATGGATATCGTCCACTCGAAGAGGCCGAACAAGCAGTTGGTGCTTCACTTCCAGACATCAAAGAGTATTTTCATTGGTATCCATGGGGTCGTCAGCCAGTCGCCGAGTCGGCAAGTGCGGCCGCGATGTATCAGGCAGGCTGGTCGCTAGCTTCTGAGCTACTTGCCTGGGTGGAAGCGAATACACCACAAAGTATTTCTCAAAATTTTTCAATGCCACTGTCAGAAATGATCGTTGGCACGAAGCGCACGCTCCTGCGTATTTTGCATTATCCGCCGCTCAAAGGAGACGAGCCTGTTGGTTCGGTGCGCGCGGCCGCTCATGAGGACATCAACATGATCACCGTGTTGCCGGCTGCAAATGAGCCAGGTTTGCAAGTGCGCGACCTCGATGGCAAATGGCACGACGTGCCATGCGACCCGGGCAGCATTGCAATTAACGCAGGCGACATGCTCAGCTATGTAACGGGCGGTTATTACCCGAGCACAACGCATCAGGTGATTAACCCAGTTGGCCAAGCAGCAACAAGATCACGCGTGTCAACGCCGCTGTTTTTGCACCCAGCCGATGATGTGCTCATTGCGCAAAACAAAACAGCGTTTGATTTTTTGCGCGACCGAATCAAAGAAATTGCCGGCGTCGAACTCACAAAGGACTAATTGAACAGATATGAATGCTGACGTAATGAATAATTTGCGAACTCAATCCTTTATTGCCGGTGAGTGGGTGGGTTCGCAAAACCAGATCGACGTGCTCAACCCAGCAACTGGCAAGTCGCTTGCAAGTGTTGCCAATGCATCGATATCCGATTGCTTGCGCGCGGTCGATGCAGCAGATGCAGCATTTGTTTCGTGGCGCACAACCGCGCCGCGAGTGCGTGCAGAGATCTTGCGCAAAGCATTTGAGATCATGATTGCCGAGCAAGAGCAACTGGCACGTTTGATCACGCTCGAGATGGGCAAAATACTTGCCGACTCAAGAGCAGAAGTGGCTTATGCGGCAGAGTTCTTTAGGTGGTTTAGCGAGGAAGCAGTGCGCATTGATGGCGATTACCGACGCGCGCCAGGTGGTGCCAATTGGCTGATGATCTCTAGGCAACCAGTTGGTGTGGCACTGCTCGCAACACCTTGGAATTTTCCGGCCGCAATGGCGACGCGCAAGATTGGGCCGGCGCTCGCAGCAGGTTGCACAGTGGTGCTTAAGCCAGCGCAGGACACGCCGCTCACCGCCCTTGCAATCGCCGACGTGTTGCAACGCGCAGGTGTGCCAGCCGGTGTGGTCAATGTGGTTGTTACCAATCCATCGGGCCCAGCTGTTGCGGCGATGATGGATTCTGGAAAAGTGCGTAAGTTGAGTTTTACTGGATCAACAAAAGTTGGTTCAATTTTGCTTGCACAAGCAGCACCGCGAGTCATTAATTGCAGCATGGAACTGGGTGGCAATGCGCCGTTTCTAGTGTTTGGTGATGCCAATGTTGATGCAGCCGTCGATGGCGCGATGCTTGCAAAGATGCGCAACGGCGGTGCGGCGTGCACAGCAGCCAATCGTTTTTATGTGCATGATTCTGTTCTTGCAGAATTTACTGACAAGTTGACTGCTCGCATGTCGGCACTTGTGTTGGGCGATGGACTTGATGCGACTACAACTCTTGGCCCGCTCGTGTCTCGCGCAGAACAAGAGTCAGTTGCAAAAATGGTGGATGGCGCAGTGAGCAGGGGAGCAAAAGTGTTGTGTGGTGGCAAGTCGGTGACGACGCCAGCATTTGGGTATCAGGCCACAGTGTTGGCCAATGTTTCACCCGATGACGAAATTTTGAAAGACGAAATATTTGGACCAGTTGCGCCAATTGTTGCATGCAGCGATGATGCAGAGATGGTGCTACTTGCCAACGATGTTGAGTACGGACTGGTGAGTTATGTGTTTACCCGCGATGCCGCAAAGGGCATGCGCGTCGCAGAATCATTAGAGGCCGGAATGATCGGATTTAATCGCGGCATTGTTTCAGATCCGGCCGCACCATTTGGTGGAGTCAAGGCATCGGGTATCGGTCGCGAAGGCGGCCACGATGGGTTACTCGCGTTTTTGGAAACCAAGTACGTCGCCGGCAACTGGTAGAGCATTTGCTCGGGCAATCGAAAGCGCCCACCAAAACAACACAAACTGCAGTGGCAGGCGTAAATAGGCAACTAGTTGGTCGCTCATTGCGTGATCACGCCAGTCCCACGCCATGTACAAATTGGCGGGATAGACCGCAACAAATATTCCGAATGCTGACAGTGCTGCGCGACGACGAGTCGCACTCATGAGCAGACCTAGTCCGATACAGATTTCGCCAACACCACTGACGTATGTCCAAAATCGCTCGCTGGGCCCCAACCATGGTGGAACGATGTTGTCAAAAAATGTTGGGTTGGCGAAGTGCATGACCCCGGCGGTAATCAAGAAGGCGGCCATTATTCGGGCGCTTGTTGCTGCTTGTCGTTGTTCTGTCACGCATTCATTGTGACATGGCTAGGTATTCCACGATGAACGGCTGGCATCTGTGACAATGGAAATGGTGAGTGACCAAATCGATATCAAAACCAACTGGCTTGACCCGAACGCTCTTGATCAGGTGCGTGGGCAGGTGCCACTTGTGTACGTAGACGCTGTGCCGGTGCGGGTTGACGACATGGGGCAAGTCACATCGGTAGGCATGTTGTTGCGCCAAGCACCCGACGGCAGCATCAGCCGCACGGTGGTGTCGGGTCGCGTTCTGTTGGGCGAACGGATCAGAGAAGCACTCTTACGACATCTTGAAAAAGACCTCGGGCCGCTTGCTCTTCCGCAAATTCCACCAGAGCCAGCACCGTTTACTGTTGTCGAATACTTTCCAGACCCAACCATCAGTGGTTTTCATGATCCGCGACATCATGCCGTGAGCCTCGCGTTTGTTGTGCCGGTGTCGGGCGACTGCCAACCGAGTCAGCAAGCCCTTGATCTCGGATGGTTTTCACCAGAACAGGCGGTGAGCGACCAGATGCGCAAAGAAATGACGAGCGGTCACGATCGACTTATTCGCCTCGCATTGGCCTCGGTGGGGCAACTGCCGTAGGGCTACAAAGCCTTATAACGATTGGATTTCCTGCGCTTTATGACAACGCGCGGACCGGTCTGGGCATCGTGTCGGCGGAGGTGTGGCGGCGGTGAAATAACGGTGGTGTTGGCATCGACAATGAGCGTGATGCCGTTGTCATCGATATTTCCGGGTTCGCTTGCGGCCTCAATGACAACCGCTGCTTCTTCTTTTGGTTTTCGACCAAGGAGTTTGTCGAACACCAGCATGCCACCCGCCAACATTGCACCGACTGTGCCGTATCGCTGAGCCGCACGTCGAACCATGGCGTCATCTTGGTTGATTACAAACTCATCGTCGCCAAGTTTCTTATTCACGCTGTTCAAACTAACGGTATATCCCTCACTCGGGTGAGCGGTATGAATAATCTTTACTCGTGCTCATCGGCAATAAGGTTCAACACAATGCAGCAGCATTACGCACTGCGTTATTGGGCAAAAAGATGGTCCGATTTGAAGCACCACATATCGACAGCATTTTGCCTGAGGTTGGCCACACAGTAGAAGAAGTGCGCAACCTCGAGAAGAATATCGAGATCATCTGGGACAACGGAATCGTGCTCAATACACGAATGAAGATGACAAGTTCATGGGACGTGTATCGCAAAGGCGACACGTGGCGAAAGAATGCGAAGCACGCAGATATTGTGATTGATGTGCAAGATTGGGTTGCGGTGTGTTTTGATACGCCAGAGATAGACGTGTATCACGATTTTGATCCTCGGCGTCACCCGATACTTGGAAAACTTGGACCCGACTTGACACTCGACGGTGCCGACATCGAAGAAGCTGTCGATCGCATGATGGATTATGAGGAGCGAGACGAAACAGTCGCCGAAGTGTTGCTTGATCAACGAGTGCTCCGTGGAGTGAGCAATGTTTTTCGTTGCGAGATTTTGTGGGCGTGCGAAATGCATCCATGGGCCAACATCGGCACACTAAAGCGCGCCGAATGTCGAGAGATACTTTCACTTGCTCATGAGATGCTGCAAAATATAGGCGATTCATCGAATGATCATGCTGTCTACGGTCGTCAAGGCAAATCGTGTGTGCGATGTGGCGATGTGGTGAAAGTGAACCACCACGGCGAAGCGAATCGGGTGTTGTATTGGTGTGCCGGTTGCCAGACTGCTCACGAGCCACTCGTGCGACCTAATTTTACTCCGCTTTATATTGAACGTGATGCGAACATGGGTGATAGTCACCCCGCAGCGAAAATGTTCATGAACGAAATTTCGTCGCTTCGCAATACTGGCTAACGCAGATCGATCTTTTTTAAAAAAGAGTTAAGCCCGACCCATGATTCGGTCGACATCAATGATGACTGCCACACGATTGTCGCGCACTTTTGGATCTTGGTAACGTTGCGCATAACCATCAACTGCTCGACGCACTTCTTGTGGGTCATTGTCCATTGTTGCGAGTCGCACTGCTCCTTCAAGTGTGAGCCAACGTCCGTCATCGACCTGTGAAACTGCTGCTCTTCCACCCCTCAAGGCATTGAGTGCTTTTTGGGCAGTAGAAAAAGTGATGATTCGTGCCTGGCGCATTGAGGTGTCATAACTAAAACCGACTGCAACGACATGAGGCGAGCCGTCACTACGCATTGTTGTCAGTGTCGCAAGATGACGTTCGGTCAAGAATTGCAGCATCTCTGGAGTGATCTCTGATGGTTTCATAATTATGTCGTGGCGATGGATTGCATGATGTCGACTTTGGTGGCGCGGCGAGCGGGATATACCGCGGCTAGTACGCCAACAATAAATGACAACACCAAAATCCAGATGGTTCCAGTAATCGGCAAACTGAAAGCCGAGGCACCCGAGTCGGCCAAGATAAGTATGAGCACAAAGCCCATGGCAACACCGAGCACAACTCCAACGATGGCGCCAAACATGCTCGTGATTACGCTTTCCCAACGCACTGTTGTGCGCACCTGCGAGCGGGTCATACCGACTGCTCGCAGCAAGCCGATCTCGCGCCGACGCTCGAACACCGACAGCAACAATGTGATGACGATGCCAACGATGGCGATGACGATTGACAGGGCGAGCAGACCATATATCAGCCCAAGAATCTGATTGATTTGTCCCGATTCGGCATCAATGAATTCGTCGCGGCTCTGCAGAGTTCCAAGACCCTTGTCGGTGGTGACAGCTGTAAGGGCATCGTTGACCTGGTTGTTGTTTGCTCCCTCGGCGAGTCGAATATAAATGTTTGCATCAAACAAGGTGTTGAGAGTCCCTTCAAACAATGCTCGATTGACAACATAAGAGCCACCAAAGCCGCTTGATGCAAATGTTCCCTCGACTGTGACCGTTTTGTTTGTGCCATCAACCATTCCAAGCTGGATCGTCGTGCCAACTGTCCAACCCTTGGCGAGTGCACGAGTATCGCTGACAAGGATTCCATTTGCTGAAAGTTTTGACTGATCGCCCTGCACCATATCGAAAGTGATGAGTCCGCTTGCAGTTGCAGGGTCAATGATCAATACAAATCTGCCTGAGCCATCAAGGTTTACCGAAGTAAAACCAAGACCAGTTGCCTGTGCGACGCCCGCAATGGCAGCGAGTTCTGGAGCCAATGAAGGTGCAAGGCCACCAAATTGTCGATTGGCCGAACTCACGATGTAGTCGCCCTGAAATTGATCGCCGATCGTAGTGCGCACTTCACTGCGCACACTTGCCGCAAAAACGGTCATGGCAGTTACTAGAGCAACGCCAATCAGCACGGGTGCTGCTGTGCGAGCTGTTCGTTTTGGATTGCGCGCCGCATTTTGTCGAGCCATTGCACCGGTGACTCCACGAAGTTTTTCAATTGGACGACCAAGACCAAGCGCAACTGGTTTTGCAATTCCTGGTCCGATGATGAGTACGCCTGTAAATACCAGGAGAACACCAATACCGAGCAGAATATTTGTTGCACCGGCAGCGGTGGCAGTAATGGCGCCAGTACCGAGCAACATTGCGACAACACCAATCGCTACGCGACGCTTAACGCTTCCAACAGTCTCAAGTGCCGTATCCCGCAAGGCAGCAAGTGGGGGCACACGACCAGCACGAAGCGCAGGGAGTATTGCCGAGAGAACAGTGACGATTGTTCCCACGATGATGGTCGTGGCAATGCGATTTGGGTGGATAGTAAGACCCTTGGTAGGAACCTCAATCCCGAATGCGTTGAGCAGTGAGCTCAACCCACGTGACAGCCCAATGCCCGACAAAAATCCGAGCGCAGATCCTAGGAGTCCGATGATGAGTGCTTCAACCATCATCGCGATAACTACTTGGCGCTTGCTGGCACCAATGGCACGTAGCAATGCATTTTCTTTTAGACGTTGCGCGGTGGTGATAGAAAATACGTTGTAGATCACGAAGCAACCAATACCTAACGCAATGAATGAAAATGCGGTGAGGAATAGCGTGAGAAAGCCGAGCACAACGCCAATTTGGTCTTGTGTTTCTTTAGTGATCTGCGCTCCGGTGATCGTCTCAAGTTTGTCCGCAGGAGACAGTACGGCGTTGATTGCAGAAGCAAGTTGATCGTCACTGACGGTTCCGTCACCTTGCACCAAGAATGCATCGACAAATCCAGGCTTGAGCAAAAACTCTGATGCAGTTGGTTGATCGAACAACGCAAATGTTGCGCCACCAGGCGAACTCACGTCGCCGTAGTTGGCAATGCCCACCATCGTGAATTGGCGACTGCCTGATTGGGCATTGATGCGCACGGTGTCGCCAAGCGCGAACTTGCCGGTTTTGGCTGATGCTTTGTCCATGACCATTTCGGTTGGACCAACAGGCAGCCGACCTTCTTCGATTGTCCACAAACCGGCAACGCTTGCTGAGGCGATGCCTCCAAATGTTGGTGGGCCGTTGTCCGAACCAATGGGTTTGCCATCTTTATCGATAATGCGCGCATAACCCTGAGTATCGGGGGCTGCATCTTTGACCCCTGGCACGCCAAGCACAGTTTCAAGTGCACTGATGGGTGTAGACCCCCGTTGTTCTCCACCAAACTCTGCTTCGACAAAGCTGGATGAACGAACAAATGCATCGACATCTCGAAAAACGTCAGAAAACAGTCTGTCGAATGTGGAATTGAGCGTGTCTGAAAAAATATACGTTCCGGCCAGAAAGCCTGTTCCAAGAATGATGGCAAGCGAGGTGAGAAACAGTCGGCCCTTGCGTGCAAGGGTCATTTTGAGTGACAGTCGGAGCACGGCGGTTATTCTCCGAGGTGCTTGAGATAGTCGAGGACGCGATCTGGTGTTGGCTCAAACATTTCGCCAGCGATCTTGCCGTCTTTCAAAAACACGATGCGGTCGGCGTAACTTGCCGCCACTGCATCGTGGGTAACCAT
>CAXNIQ010000002.1:0-26303 GCA_964202465.1 Ilumatobacteraceae bacterium | reverse complement strand
AAACCTTCTTTCCAATGCCATTAAATTTACTCCGGAAAATGGCACAGTTACTGTGACCGCTCAGCAGATTGATACGGAGAACGGTGCGGTCATTGTGGCGACGGTGAGTGATACGGGAATCGGTATCCCCGAAGAAGATGTGGACGGATTGTTCCAACGTTTCGCTCGTGGGTCAAACGCACAGACAGCAATGATCCCAGGTACCGGTCTCGGGTTGACCATCGTTAAGGACGTTGTTGATATACACCGCGGATCAATCACATTCAAGTCAACGGTTGGCAAGGGTACGGAGTTCACCGTGCGATTGCCAGTCAATGCGAAATCAACCGTCTTACCTCAAGCACCGTTTTTTGATCGCGGCTATTAGAAGAGTCGCAACTCGTTCGTTCGCTTGCCACGCAGTTCGTCATAGTCAACTTCACACCAACTCATGCCGCGACTCTCGGCAAGTACTCGAGCCTGAGGCTTGATCGATTGAGCAACAAAGATGCCGCGAATAGCGCCGAGTGAGCTATCGGCATGCAAGCAGTCGATGTAACGAGTGAGCTGTTCGACACCGTCGATCTCGCCGCGGCGTTTGATCTCGACGGCAACAGTTTGTCCAGATGCGTCACGACAGAGCAAGTCGACTGGGCCAACTGCCGTTGGGTATTCGCGGCGAATGAGCGTGAGACCAGGCTCGATCGACTCGGGGAGTGCAGCGAGGAGCTCTTGCAAATGCGCTTCAACTCCGTCTTTGGTGAGACCAGGGTCTTCGCCCAGTTCGTGTGACGAGTCGCTAAATACTTCGTGAAGATAGATGGTCAACGTTTCGCCTTTTGGGTTAGTGACAACCCACTTGTCGTCGTGTTCAACAACGGTGTTGGGTGCATTCATCCAGTTGAGCGGTTTGTAGGCTCCTCCGTCGGCATGAATGGCGATGCAGCCATCTGCTTTGCGCATTAACAGTCGGTTTGCTTCAGGGAGCGATGCATCGAGTCGGCCTTCGTACACAACGCTGCAACGGGCAACGACAAGTCTCATGCGTGTAAAAACTAGATCAACGGCCGACGTGTTCGCGCATTCTCTTTTGGATCAGGTCTCTGCGCTTTTGCAAATCGCGGTAGGTCATTGAGTTTGTTGACGTATCGACTCCAAGACCTGCCTTAATGCTGTCCATGTTGATCTCAACTGCCAAGTAGTCGATTCCGAGTTCGCGTCCAAGTCGCTCACCGTGGCGTTCTGCAAACAACATTGAGATTGCAGTTACTTCTTGGATGATGTCGAGATCTGGCGCAAGTCGCGCAATTGCTCCATCGAGAAACACCATGTTCTTTACGTACAACATCAGTTCTTTTGGCATGCGTGCCCCGTAGCCCATCATCGCTTTGACGAGGCGTTGTACTTCATTCACCAATTCTTCGCCTGAGAGTGATGTTGGGTCGACTACTGGTTGATCCAGATTGAGATCTTTGATCACCGCTTTGATATCGGTGTCGAGTGGAAGGGCGCCCAAGTCGCGCAACGCCTCGATCTGTCCGACGACATTGTTGGTTGTCGCGTTGAGCATGAGTCGCAAGAATGCCATTCGGCGCGAGCCGGTCAGGCGTCCAACAATTCCAAAGTCGAGAAGGGCAGTGCGCCCATCGTGCAGCACAAACAAGTTGCCACCGTGCAAGTCGCCATGGAAAATGCCGTGAATCATTGCGCCTTCCATGAAGGCGATCATGCCCGTGCGAATGACTTTGACGGTGTCGATACCGGCATCGTGCATGCCAACAACATCATCAAATTTGAAACCACTCAGTCGTTGCATGACAAGTACGCGACCAGTAACAAGACTCGGGTGTGGGCGAGGCACGATGTATCCGTCTTGATCTAATTCGTGCAACATCTTGGCTATGTCGAGCATGTTGTCGGCTTCAATGCGAAAGTCGAGTTCTTCGACAATCGTTTCGGCAAAAAGTTCTACAAGTGCTGGCGGGTTAGCCAATGCACTGATCTTGATTCGCCCCACCATGTGCGGTGCAAGCCATGCCATCACGCGCAGGTCTTTGCGCACCAGTGCAGAAACTATTGGTCTCTGGACTTTGACAACTACTTCTTCACCCGTCAGCAGGGTTGCCGCATGAACCTGTGCTATTGATGCTGCAGCAAGAGGTGTAGTTTCGAACTTGCTAAACATGTCACTCATGCGCGCACCAAGATCTTCTTCGATCACTCGCTTTGCGTCTGCAAAAGGAATCGGTGGCACTTGATCGCGACAGAGTTTGAATTCATTGACGAGTTCGATTGGGAACAATCCCTCGCCGCTCGAAATGATTTGTCCAAGCTTGATGTATGTGGAACCGAGTCGCTCGACTGCTTTGCGCATGCGCAGCGAAACATAGGCTCGTGATGCCTCTGGTGTTGCAAACTTGTTGCGCTTCTTGTTGATAACCCAAGGCAAGAGGGCTTTGCTGAGAACAAATACAACAGTGATCAGTCGTGCAAGCGGCGGAATCTTTGTTGGTTTAGTCAGCATTGGCACTTCGCGCTGTGCTGCTGCGCGCAAAGCAACTGCTGTTTTTTGCCACTTGATGTTGTCGAGTTGCAAAACCCAAGGCGGGTTTTGGTCGAATGCACCCCAGTCGGTGTCGGGAGTAAAAGTCACCTGTCAATTCTGCCCGCGCGAAGCGCGTCTACGACTTGGTGTGCCAAATGTTGTTGGCAAACGATGAAGTCGGGGAGCCAAGTGTCACGCATGTTGTACACGAGTGGTGAGCCGTCGATTCTGCTCGTAAAAAGTCCTGCTGCTTGAGCAACAACCATTGGTGCGGCCGAGTCCCATTGGTGCATGCCACCTTCGTGCACATAAATGTCGGTTTCGCCAAGCACAACAGCCATTGCTTTGGCGCCAGCCGAACCCAATCGGGCGACTTCGCAGTCGAGTGCTTGTGCAACGATGATCGCTGCATCGGTAGCTCGGTTGCGCGACACAACAAGGCGCGGTTTGCCTTCATGCCGAGGTGGTGTTGGCGGTGGCGAAACAGTAGAAAGTGTGAGCCCAAAAGCGGGAAGCGCAACTGCGCCCGCAGTCAGCATGCCTGCATTGGATGGAGCACCGCTTTCATCTTTGCGTTCCCACAATGCGATATGCACGGCCCAGTCTGAGCGGTCGAACTCTGAGTACTCCTGCGTGCCATCGAGTGGGTCGATGATCCACACTCGGTCAGCAGTCAAGCGGTTGGAATCATCTGCTGCTTCTTCAGAAAGAATGGCATCGTCTGGCCGATGTTGGGCAAATGCTTCATCTAAAAAGCGTTGTGCAGCGGCATCGCCCACATCTTTTGCCAACCACGTTGAGGCGCCGTCGTTATACAGACGCTCACGCACCGCGAGCAGACGCTTGCCCGTTTCTTCTGCTAAATAATGAGCGAGTTCGTGATCGTCGAATGTCACGAAACACTGCGCCCAAGGTCGATGGCCGAGCGAACAACTGCGCGCACGGCATCTTCGTTTGCGCCAGATGCAACGAGTGCTACAACTTGTTGTTCGAGTTGTTCGGCTGCCACATCATCAAAGGCATCAATTCGCTTGTTGGTTGCAATAGTTGAAGCAGTAATGAGCACGAGTGCTGCGAGAGACGTGATCAGGCCAATGCTGATGATGCCACCATTGTTGTTTGAGACAATGCTCGTGACGATGATGCCGGCGATACCCGCTACGAAGATCACTGCGCACAAGACCCGAATTCGCTTCAGTGCAGTATTCATGCTGTTTGTATCGTATTGCGCTATCGAGAAAGCGGCTTGTACTTGATGCGTCGCGGCTGGTCGGCTGCGCCGCCCAATTCTTTTCTGCGCCAAGCTTCGTAGTCGGTGAAGTTGCCTTCAAACCAGCGCACTTGGCTGTCGCCCTCAAATGCCAACACGTGTGTTGCAATGCGATCAAGAAACCAGCGATCGTGAGAGATCACGACAACGCAACCTGGAAATGATTCGAGAGCAGTTTCGAGCGCGCGCAACGTGTCGACGTCGAGGTCGTTTGTTGGTTCGTCGAGCAGCAGCAAGTTGCCAGCTTTCTTGAGCATTTTTGCCAAGTGCACGCGATTGCGCTCTCCACCCGACAAGTCGCCAACGCGCTTTTGCTGGTCTGAGCCCTTGAAATTAAAGCTTGCAACATAGGCCCGACCGTGAATCTCGCGCCCACCAACTTTGAGTGTCTCGGCTCCGTCAGTGATTTCTTCGTACACCGATGCTTCCGAGTTGAGCGTGTCGCGGCTTTGATCGACGTAGCTCATCTGTACGGTGTCGCCAATAGTGATCGTGCCAGAGTCTGGGGCTTCTTGTCCGCTCAGCATGTTGAACAGCGTTGTCTTACCTGCACCGTTTGGTCCGATGATGCCGACGATGCCAGCAGGTGGAAGCGAGAACGAAAGATTTTCGATCAACAGTCGATCGCCAAAACCTTTGCTCAAATCTTTTACCTCGATGACTGTGCCGCCAAGGCGCGGGCCTGCAGGAATTGCAATCTCGAGTCTGTCTGGGCCAGAGTCGGCAGCCTGGGCCTCGGCGTGCAACTTATCGTATGCGGACAGACGTGCTTTACCTTTTGACTGGCGAGCCTTTGAAGACATGCGAACCCACTCGAGTTCGCGTTGCAATGTGCGCTTGCGCGCGTCATTAGATTTTTCTTCGCGACCGAGGCGCTCTTGTTTTTGCTCGAGCCAACTGGTGTAGTTGCCTGAAAACGGAATGCCGCGTCCGCGGTCTAATTCCAAGATCCACTTGGCAACGTTGTCGAGGAAGTAGCGGTCGTGAGTAATTGCTACAACAGTGCCCGGGTATTCCTGCAAGAAGCGCTCGAGCCAGTCGACGCTTTCGGCATCTAGATGGTTGGTTGGCTCATCCAAGAGCAACAAGTCGGGACGACTGAGCAACAGGCGGCACAACGCTACGCGACGTCGTTCTCCACCAGAGAGCTTGGTGACGTCGGCATCGTTTGGTGGACAGCGCAATGCGTCCATTGCGATTTCGACGTTGCGCTCCAAGGCCCATGCATCTGCTGCTTGAATTTTTGCTTCCAAGTCGGCTTGAAGCGTGCCGATCTTGTCAAAGTCTGCATCTGGCTCGCCCCACATGGCGGTGACTTCTTCGTAGCGCAACAACAAGTCGCGAATTGGTGCAACACCGTCCATCACATTGCCGAGCACATCTTTTGCAGGATCAAGTTTTGGTTCTTGTTCGAGAATCCCGACGCTAAAACCTGGGGTGAGTCGTGCTTCGCCCGTATAGCCATCGTCGGTGCCGGCCATGATCCGCAACAGGCTTGACTTACCGCTGCCGTTTGATCCGATGACGCCAATCTTTGCGCCGGGATAAAAAGACAGCGAAATGTCTTCGAGGACAGTGCGATCTGGGGGATAAAACCGAGCCAGTTTGTAACAGGTATAAATAAATTCAGCAGCCATGACGCATACAAACTAGTGGCAATGTTCGCCAGTGGTGCAGTGCTAGTTTGGGGAGTGTTAGCAATCAGTCTCAACCGATCAAATTCATACATTTATTCCAAAAAGGGGATTAATCATCATGGAGCTTCTCTCGCAGGACTATCTATTCAGCTTCGGTTTCCGCTGGCTGCACATTCTCGTCGGCATCGCTTGGATTGGCTTGCTGTACTACTTTAACTTGGTGCAGGTTCCTGGCTTGGCTGCATACGGCGATGAAGGCAAGGCTCGCAACATCACAATCGACAAAATTGCGCGTCGCGCACTGTGGTGGTTTCGTTGGGCAGCAATTGCAACTCTCGCAACTGGTCTTTTGATGACCGGTCAGAAGGATTACTGGAACAATTTCATGAATGATTCTTTCAGCAATGGCCACGACGTCGCCATTTCTGTAGGTATGTTGCTCGGCATCTTGATGGCCGCAAATGTCTGGATGATCATTTGGAAGAACCAAAAAGTTGTTCTTGCCAACGTTGCCAATGTTTTGGGTGGCGGCGAAGCAAACGCCGACGCACCCACTGCCGGTCGAAAAGCATTATTGGCTTCACGTCAAAACATGATCTTTTCAGTGTCGATGTTGTTCTTCATGGTTGGATCAGCGCACTTTTACGATGGCGCCTTTGGCGATGTAACGAGCAGTAACGCACGGATGTTCTTCTCCATCGCAATAGTGATCACCGCATTGCTGCAGCTCAATGCCATTGGCATCTTCGGTGGAATCAAAGCCGGCAACAAGATGTTATGGATCTACGAGAGCCACAAGAATGCGCTCATCACATCGGGAGTGTTGTGGTTCGTGCTGTGGATTCTTTCCGAGGTGTTGCTCGGTTAGTAAAACTTCTCACTTAACGGTGAGATCGGCTTTCATGTTTTGGTGGCCAGGCACAGTGCAGAGCAATACGTATTTACCAGCGACAAGAGAAATTGACCCCGTGTCGGTTGAACCTTTTTTGCTGACCTTGAGCTCGAGGCCGCTCACTTTGGTATCTCCTTGCACGACGACAAGGGTGTGGCGAATGGAGTCTTCGTTGATGTACCCAACAGTGACATCGCCCGCACCGACTTCGTAGTTGGTTTTATCAAACCTGAGTCCCGAAACGGCGTGAACTTCGAGGCCAATGTCGGCTGGAAGCGTCTCGGCTGGAGTAGACGACGAACTCGAGCATGCCCCAAGTGCAACAACAAAAGCGACAACGGGTATTAACGCACGTGAACTTTTAGCAAATCGAATCATTGAAACATAATAGAGGCTAAATATGGGCGAAAGATTGGTTCATTGTCGGAATTGAGATGTACTGTGTCACACCGTGTCGCAGTGTGTCGCGCCATGTCGCTCAAGCTTCGACGAGTAGAATAACTACGATGCTTGACCGCCCTCAACCCGAGGAATTTGGCGCCAACTCTTGGCTTGTCGAAGAGATGTATGAGCAATACCGCAATGACCCTGCGTCTGTCGGGGCAACTTGGCAAGAGTTCTTTAGCGACTTTCGTCCAGCGGGTGCTCCTCGTGTCGACAACACCGCCGAAATATTGCGGCCGTTGTTGTTACCGCCAGAGGATGTGAATGGACAGCTCGTAAAAACAGTCAAACCCGTAGCAACGTCGCCAGGGGTAGAGCCACCAGCACCGCGCACGATTGCACCTGTCGAAATTTTGGCCGACCCCGCACCAGAACCATTGCGCGGAGTGGCCGCCGCAATTGCGACAAATATGGAGCGCAGCTTGTCGGTGCCAACCGCCACGAGTTTTCGCAATGTGCCAGCCAAGTTGCTCGAGGTAAATCGCAAAGTCATCAACAACTATCGAGGCCGCACTGGTCAGGGCAAAGTCAGTTTCACTCACCTGATTGGTTACGCAGTTGTTCGCGCTATTGCCGACTCGGTGCCCAACATGAAAAATTCGTATGCAACCGATGAGAACGGTAAGGCGCAAATACAAAAACGCTCACATGTCAATATCGGTCTTGCTGTCGATGTAGATAAGGGAAATGGTCAACGATCTCTCGTTGTGCCTGTACTTCGGCACGCGGACACTCTTGACTTTTCTGGCTTCTTAGTTGCTTACGACGAAATCATTCGCAAAGTTCGTGCCAATAAATTGACAGCCGACGACTATGCCGGTGCAAACGTCAGCCTCACCAACCCTGGCACGATCGGCACTGTGCAATCGGTGCCACGACTGATGCCTGGTCAAGGCGTGATTATCGGTGTCGGATCGATCGACTATCCAGCCGAGTTTCAGGGCTCGGACGAACGCACCATTGTGCGACTTGGCGTGTCCAAAGTCGTCACCATCACAAGCACATACGACCATCGCATTATTCAGGGCGCTGAAAGCGGAATGTTCCTCAAGTACGTGCACGAATTGCTGACGGGTAAACACGGTTTTTACGCCGATATTTTCCGCACTCTCGGCGTGCCCTATCAATCAGTCGAATGGAATCAAGATTCACATCTGATCGACAGTGAAGATGCGATGCTTGAAAAGCAAATGCAGGTCGCAACACTTATTCGTGTGCACCGCGTGCGCGGTCACCTCATTGCCGACCTCGATCCCTTGCGCTGGCAAGAACCGCGCATGCCTCGTGAACTCGACCCAGCAACATACGGTCTGACAATTTGGGATTTGGATCGCGAATTTCTTACAGGCGGTGTTGGTGGCGTTCGCAAGTCCACACTTGGCGACCTGCTGGGCGTGTTGCGCGACGCGTATTGCCGCACTATCGGTGTTGAGTACATGCACATTCAGAGCACCGAAGAACAACGGTGGATTCAAGAGCGCATGGAAGGCGAGATTCGCGGCCACACCAAAGTTGACAAGACCAGAGTGCTCGAGCGCCTCAATGCTGCAGAGTCGCTCGAACGATTCTTGGCAACCAAGTATGTGGGTGCAAAGCGATTTGGTTTGGAAGGTGCAGAATCTGCGATTCCAATACTTGACTCGGTCCTGTCTGATGCCGCCGATGCCAAGATGGACGGAGCAGTAATCGGCATGATGCATCGAGGCAGGCTCAACGTGCTGACCAATGTGATCGGCAAAAACTACGAAGAACTCTTCGATGAGTTTGAGGATTACATCGACCCATCGTCCGTGCAGGGATCTGGTGACGTCAAGTATCACCTAGGAGCAACTGGCACATTCGTGGCACCATCTGGCACAACGTTGCCAATCGAATTGTCGGCAAACCCGAGCCATCTCGAAACTGTCGACTCGATTGTGCTTGGCATGGTGCGTGCTGCTCAGGATCGGATTGAGCCGCCGCTTGCATATAGCGTGCTGCCGCTACTTATTCATGGCGACGCCGCGTTTGCGGGTCAGGGAATTGTTGCAGAGTGTCTGGCCATGAGTGACACAAGTGGCTACCGGGTTGGTGGCACAGTGCATCTCATCGTCAACAATCAGATTGGCTTTACCACTTCGCCAAAGTACGCGCGCTCATCGCAGTATCCAAGCGACGTTGCGAAAACGGTGCAGGCACCAATTTTCCATGTCAATGGCGATGACCCAGAGGCTTGCGTGCGGGTGGCGAAGCTTGCGTTCGAATATCGACAGAAGTTTCACAAAGATGTGGTGATCGACATGGTCTGTTATAGACGACACGGTCACAACGAAGGTGATGATCCGAGTTACACGCAGCCACTGATGTACAAAGCGATTGCCGAGCGACGGAGTGTGCGTAAGTTATACGTTGAAACGCTCATTAAGCGTGGAGACATCACGCTCCATGAAGCAGAACAGGCTCTTGCCGACTATCAGGGCAAGTTGCAACGTGCACTTGATGCTGTGCGTGCTGCGGCGCCGGCCCATATTCGGGTACCAACGCCACCTGCTCCATTTGGCGTGCTGCCGCACTTCAATACTGGTGTCGATCGTCAGATTCTCGACAAAATCTTCCATCACCTCACCGACTACCCGCAGGGTTTTGCGCCGCACCCCAAGTTGGTCAAGCAGTTTGAGTTGCGTGCCAAACAATTTGAGACCCAACAAGATATTGATTGGGCAACGGGTGAGGCGCTTGCAATTGGATCACTCGTCATGCAAGGAGTTCCCGTTCGGCTCATGGGTGAAGACTCGCGCCGCGGCACGTTTAGCCAGCGACATTCCACGCTTGTCGATAACAACAACGAACGACGTTGGGTACCTCTGAACTCACTGCCAGATTCGAAGGCTCGATTTTGGGTCTACGATTCGCTACTCAGCGAATACGCAGCACTCGGTTTTGAATATGGATATGCGCAGGCGAATAGCAAAGCTCTCGTGATGTGGGAGGCACAGTTTGGCGACTTTGTCAACGGTGCACAGATCGTCATCGACCAATACATCGTTGCTGCTGAGCAGAAGTGGGGTCAACAAAACGGATTGGTGATGCT
Organism: Ilumatobacteraceae bacterium; assembly: GCA_964202465.1. Classification (GTDB taxonomy): domain Bacteria; phylum Actinomycetota; class Acidimicrobiia; order Acidimicrobiales; family Ilumatobacteraceae; genus UBA3006. The sequence continues at coordinate 16,466 of CAXNIQ010000002.1, read as the reverse complement.
CCTTCCTCATGGCTTTGAGGGTCAGGGCCCGGAGCATTCCTCGGCGCGTCTCGAGCGTTTCTTGCAACAGTGCGCAGAAGACAACATTCAGGTGTGTTACCCAACCACTGCAGCACAGTACTTTCATATGCTGCGACGCCAAGTGACTCGCGATGTGCGCAAGCCTTTGGTTGTGATGACTCCAAAGCAACCACTGCGCATGAAGCAGAGTCGTTCGGTGATCGAAGAGTTGACTACTGGAAGTTTTGAAGAGATCCTGGACGATCCATCTGGCATTGATAAGTCAAAGGTGACGCGTGTTGTGCTGTGTACAGGAAAAGTTGCATGGGACGCGATGACCGAGCGCGACAAACGCAATGCCCATGTCGCAATCGTTCGCATCGAACAGCTGTATCCGTTTCCAATGCAGTCGCTCAATGAAATTTTGGCGACGTATCCAAATGCGAAGGAGTTGTTGTGGCTGCAAGAGGAGCCCACCAACATGGGTGCATGGCGTTTCGTTGATCACCTGGTATGGAAAGTAAAGAATCGGGGCTACAGCTGGGGTCAGGTGTCGCGAGTCGAGTCGGGGAGTCCTGCTACTGGATCAAAAGCAATTCACGATCAAGAGCTTGCATCGTTGATGGAGCAAACTTTCGCTGCTTGGTAGTTATTGCTCGTTGTGAAGTGATGTGCTTGTCAGATCCAGATTGATGACGTGAGCAAGTTCGCTTAAGGACTGCTCGCTCGTTACAACCTTGATGGTGATCATGCCCATGTGTGCAGCTGGCTTTAAGTTGATTCCCAGGTCGTCAAGAAAGACGCATTCATCAGGTGTGACGCCAACCGTCTCGCACGCGATCTCATAAAATCGTGGTTCTGGTTTTCTGAACCCAACTTTGCTCGACTCAATAACGGCATCAAACCGTGCCAGCACTGCTTGCAACTCTTGTTGGCGAGCGCGCTCAAGGGGGTCGGTTGCTACGACCTGCTGTGTGAGCACGTTGTTGGTGAGGCAGGCAAGTAAGAGTCCGGATGCTTTGATGACGTCGAGAGCATGCACCATGTCGGGGCGCAATTCGCCGTGTAACAAAGCGAGGATCTCGGAGCCACGGATACGGTGGCCGAGTGCCTCGCTTTCGAGAGCAAAAATATCGTCAAACTCGGCTGGTGAAATATCGCTGCGCTCGAGCCTGGCCCATGCATTTTCGTGATGGTTGACCGAGTTGACAGAACGTATGAAATTCTGAGGCAAGTCGTGGTCTCGCTCATAATGGTTGAAGGCGTCAAATGGGCTGGACAAAATAACGCCGCCGAAATCAAAAAAGACAGCCCTCAGCACGCATTGATAATACGGGGTTGGGCATCCCCGTAGCGCACTCGGCGTGCTGGTTGACTTACCTCGTGGCAAATCGCGGACCAAAGCATGTGGTGGTTGACGGATCGAACCTGGCGACCGAGGGCCGTACTTCGCCCAGCCTCAAGCAACTACACGAGGCCGTGTTGTCGTTTATGAGCGAATATCCCGACACCAAAGTGACTGTGGTGGTCGACGCCACGTTTGGTCATCGCATCGACAAACGTGAAGTTGCCGAATTCAATGATGCAATCGATAACAATGAACTTGTTTCTCCGCCGGCTGGTGCTGTTGGGCGCGGCGATGGCTTTGTGCTCACGATTGCCAAAAAAATTGGGGCAACAGTTGTTTCTAATGACAGTTACCAAGAATTTCACCAAGATCATCCATGGCTGTTTGACGGCGGGCGATTGATGGGTGGAAAGCCTGTGCCACTTGTTGGTTGGGTGTTCATTGATCGCTTGCCAGTCCGACCATCTGCAGCGAAATCAGTCAAAAAAGCAAGTCGCGAAGCCAACAGACCAATGCCGATTCCGCGCACGCCGCCTCCAAATATCAAACTCGCAGCCAAGACAAAAGCAACAACTACATCTGTCGCTGCGTCGCCCGCTTCGACACCAGCGACGAGTGCTCGTACAAAACCAACAACCGCAGTAAACGAACTCGCGCCCTTTTTGGAGTTTGTTGAAAAATACAAAATCGGCAGCAAGGTCAAGGGTGTTGTCGACAGTTACTCGGCGCACGGCGTCTATGTGCGCATTGGCGATGTGCGTGGGTATTTGCCACTGCGATTAATGGCCACTCCGGCGCCGCGGAGTGCTCGCGAGTTTGTCAAGATCGGGCAGCAAGTCTCACTTGTCGTATCAAGTTTTACAGCGTCGCGTCGCAGCATCGATGTAGGAATCGTTGGGCCCGTGACACAGGTAAAAAAGACTGCAGCCGCAGCCGCGGTTGCAACGGCTCCAGCCGCGCCGACCAAACGAGCGAAGAAACAAAAGAAACGCGCAGCACCTGTGCAAACACGTCCCGCTACCGCGCAAACGCGCAAGGCTCCCGCCAAGAAAAAATAGGAGTTGCGTAGTAGTTTGTGGCAGTGCTTCTCGCTACCTGGAACGTTAATTCATTAAAGGCCAGACTGCCTCGAGTGCAGCAATGGATCGAAGAGAATCAACCAGATGTGCTGTGCATCCAGGAAACCAAGATGAAAGATGCAGTTTTTCCATCTCTTGTTTTTCATGAGATGGGTTACGAGTCGGCACATTTTGGACAGGGTCAATGGAATGGCGTAGCAATTTTGTCAAAAGTCGGACTCGACAATGTGATCAACAACTTTGCTGTTGGAGAACCAGACGGGGAAGCCAGAATTATTAGTGCAACATGCAATGGCACAAAAGTCGTGTGCGTCTATGTGCCTAACGGTCGCGAACTCGACCACGATCATTACCAATACAAACTGCGCTGGATGAAACAACTGAAAGCACATGTTGCTTCCTATGCTCAGTCTGCTCAAGATGTGGTCGTAACAGGGGACTTCAACATTGCTCCAACCGATATTGACGTATGGGACCCGGTTGCGCTTGTTGGTTCGACGCATGTGAGTGTGCCAGAGCGCGACGTGTTGAGTGATCTCTGTGCATGGGGGCTAACTGACGTGTATCGCCAACAACATCCAGAACCAAAACTATTTTCGTGGTGGGACTACCGCGATGGTGGGTTTCATAAGAACCATGGAATGCGAATCGACTTGTTGCTTGCAAGCGCTTCTGTTGCCAACCGTACGACGATGACCGTGATCGACCGCAATGCTCGTAAAGGTGAAAAACCAAGCGACCATGCTCCAGTGGTGATGCAGTTTTAGACAACTGATCATGTCCGACATCACGCCCAACGCAACAAATAGTTTTTCTGGGTTTCATATTCGTCAAACACCAATGACGACCGACGAGCAGTTGCGGGCCGATCGAGCAGATGTGATGCGTCACGAAATTGAAGAACTCGTGGCTGTTGCGGGAACAAATTTTTTAGACCGCAGCCCAATCATTGGAGCGATCAATCCAATTGCTGCACCAATACATATCACCACCTCGGTTGACGACAATGGCCGCGTCAATGTGGTTGGTTGTGTCACATTTGGCACCGCGTATGAAGGCCCCCCTGGGTGTGTCCACGGTGGAATTATCGCAGCGTATTTTGACGAAGTGTGTGGTGTTGCTCAATCAACTACCGGAAATCCTGGAATGACAGTCAACCTGACAATTAATTATCGCTCCCCAACACCGTTGCACAAGCCACTCGAGTTTCGGGCTCATGTTGCATCAATTGAGAAGCGTAAAATTATTACTTACAGTTCGTTGCATCACGGCGAGACGTTGTGCGCAGAGGCAACCGCAATTTTTGTGTCGATGCGACCAGAAGTTTTTGAACGACTGACTCAGCTACGTAACGCGTGACGCTCAAAAATCGGTAGCACTGCCGGCGCGATTCGCTGTGCCATGCTCTTGCCCATCACGGCTGCCAGATCATCAACAGTCATGAGGCGATCTAAAGGCTGTGCGCTCGCAAGCCGTTTAAGTTCTTCGTCGCTACAAATACCTGTTGGTTGTTGAAACAATGAACGCGCGAGATGTCGGCGCCAGGTAGTCAGGTCGTCCAACAAATCTGGATCATTGGATGCTCGTCGGGCAATACGCAATTGCGTAGGAATCTCTGCAAGAGGCATGTCGACCGAAGTTGGCATGTCTTGCAGCAACGGGCTGATTCCAGTGACCCGAGTATTTCGTTTGCGAGCGAACGTAACAAAGAGTTGTTGCGCTGCACGTGTGATCGCCACATAGGCAAGTCGTACTTCTTCTCGTTTTTGATCGGTGGATGTGGCAGAGCCATGTGGCAAAAGGCCTACTTCGGCACCAGCAATCACAACACAATCCCATTCGCGGCCCTTGGCGCCGTGCATTGAGAGCAAGTCGACACCGGCATGAGGGTGTGGCATTGTGGCATTGGCTGAAACCCAGGCGCTAAATGCGCGGCCATCGACAGTGCCAATCGGGTCTTGTTGCACAAATTGTCGCACCATTTCGGCAACGGTACGTTCGGCTTCATCCAGCGATTCGTCGAGCATGTCTGACGCCCACGTGGTAAGACCGTGCCTGCTTGTTGACTGCGCTGCAAGAGCAATGGCAGCAGTGATCTCGGGAGGTTGCCTAGTTGATCCGATGGGGATTCCGGCCCGTGTCAGTGCTTTTGAAATGGCCACAAGCTGTGTGTTGGTGCGCACAAGCACCGCGCACGATTGCCAAGGGCGCGCACCGGCAGTTGGGGCATACCTCCACAGCAGGGAAGCAATTCCGTCGGCTTCTTCGAGTTCGTCATCGAAACCTGCAATACGAATGTGTGGACCATCTTCACGCACTGCTTTGATGTCGAACGCCTCGCCCGTCTGCTGTGCAACGTGTCGCGCAGCGTGCACAATGTGTGGCGAACAGCGGTAATTGTTTGGCAGGCTCAGCACGGTTGTGTTGCCGAGCGCATCGGGGAGCGTGTCAAACAACATGCGGTCAGCACCGTTCCATCCATAAATGGCTTGCAGAGGGTCTCCAACAACAAACACATCTGGACGACCGCCGCGAATTTCGTCGAACAATGCATACTGCAGTGGGTTCATATCTTGTGCTTCGTCGACAAACAAGTGTTTGAACCGAAATCGCACTGCATCTGCGTAGTGAGTGTCGGCGCGCATGTCGGCGATTACGCGCGTGAGCAAATCGTCCAAGTCAACTATCTGGCGCTTTATCTTGAGTTGTTCGTACTGCTTAAATATCTCGGCTACTTCGGGAGCAGCCGTAGGTGGCGTGCGCTGATGACGCTTGACCATTTGGGTGTAGTCGGCCGGAACAATCATGCGCGCATGGGCCCAATCAATTTCGCCAAGAATGTCTCGGGGCCTGCTGGCAAGGCGGTGCATGCCCGCCGCCGCAGTAGCAAGTGCGGTGCGGTTGTGCACGATGTTTGGCACGGGCTGACCTAAGTCGATGAGACGTTGTCGCAAGAGTGAAAGCGCAACGGCGTGAAACGTGCCAACTGTGGGGGATGACCCCTTTGCTCGGTCGACTCCCAGGCTGGTCAATCGCTTTCGCATTTCACCTGCGGCTTCACGAGTAAATGTGATGGCCAAAATATTTTCGGGTTGGGCAGTGCCCGTAGCAACTCGGTATGCAATGCGGTGGGTGAGTACTCGAGTTTTGCCCGAACCTGCGCCGGCATGAACAACGATGGACGACGGTGGAGTAACGACTGCTTCGCGCTGTTGGGCGTCGAGTCCACGCAGCAAATCGTCTGAAAGCATGGAGAGACTGTAGGCGCTACCTGTAACACGCTGCACATTACGATGCATTTATGGCGTTTTCGACGAAATATCTCAACGATGACGAGAACGTGATTTTGGACTTGCACCCACATTGGTGGACATTTGTCGAGCCGACTTTTTCACTTGTCGTACTGTTGATTGCTTGGTTCAAGTCGTATGACATCTCGAACGATCAGTCGAGTAGCAGCATGCGCCTATTGGAGACTGTTTGTTATCGAGTTGTACAAGCAGCCGTGCTCATTGCGGTTGTTCGCCTAGCGATGCGTGCGCTCAAATGGAGCCGAACCCATTTTGTGCTCACTACTCAACGGGTTATTTTTCGAGCAGGTGTCATTGCTCGAACCGGAATTGAGATTCCTCTCTATCGTGTCAACAACATCAATTTCCATCAGTCGATTTTTGAGCGGATGATTGGCGCTGGCGACTTGCTCATCGAGTCTGGTGGTGAAGATGGATTGGAAGTATTTGACAACATTCGAGATCCTGAACAGGTGCAGAGTTTTATTCAACGAGCTATGCACAACGCTAGTTAGGCAATTTCTGCACCGCCCACGGGTTTGACAAGCATCACGCCCTCGAGGTGTCGTAGGTTTGCGGTTGCGTCGGCAACGATCACAATGCAACCACCAAATCCGCCACCAGTCATTCGTGCACCAAACACGCCGGGAATGGTGCGAGCCGTCTCGACCGCAGCATCCATTTGCGAAGTTGAAACTTCGAAGTTGTCGCGCAGGCTGAAATGGCTTTCGTTCATCAACTGACCAAATGTTGTCATATCTTGAAACGCAAGTGCCATAGTTGCTCTGCGAACACGTTCATTTTCACCAACAACGTGAAGAGCCCGCCTGCGCAGAAGATCATCGCTGATATTGCGAACACTGCCAACTTCGGCCAAGCGCAAGGGGCCTATTTCAACTTCTGCGCGGTTGCATTGTGCCACTCGCTCGGCGTATGCGCTCGATGCAAGTTGTCGATGCGCAACAAATTGAACATAGACATGTACATCGTGTGGAATTTGAATTGGACTGACCAGCATCGAGTAGCAGTCGATCAGAAGCGCATGCCCCTCAACTCCGGCTGCGCATGTGAGTTGATCCATGATTCCGCACGGCACACCAGTTGCTGCATGTTCGGCACGGCGACACAACTGTGCGAGCTCGAGTGCGGTGGGAATAGGCAAATCATTGACGCTGTGCAGCATCAATGCGGTGCTGAGTTCGAGCGCCGCGCTTGACGACAATCCTCCACCGAGTGGAAGTGTCGTCGAGATAGATCCCCAAAATCCTCGCGCCACTTGCATCTGGTGTGCAACACCTGTCACGTATCGGCCCCATGCGGGCGTCGTTGATGATGGATCAATAATGGGAAGACGCTCGTCGAGTGGTTCGGGTTGATTTTCGCTCAGCAGGCGAATTGAGGTGTCAAATGGATGTGCCGTGAGAGTTGTGTACCTGTCGATGGCCATAGGCAAGACCATGCCACCCGTGTAATCGGTGTGATCTCCAATCAAATTGACTCGGCCAGGCGAGCGAGCAACTATCGGTGCGCTCGAATTTGTTGAATACCATTCAGCCATATGGCGGCAATAGTAATGCGCCATGAGAAGCGTCATGATCAATGACGAAGAGTTTGGCATCGCTGTGGGTTGTGTCGCGGGCACCTCGTAGGCGAGACTGTGAGGATGCCACGCGCACAGGTGCAGTCGTCTGACAACCGAGCAATCGAGATCGAATACGACACGTTCGGAAATCCAGCCGACCCGGCCCTGCTCCTGATCATGGGTTTTACCGCCCAGATGGTGGCATGGAATGTTGATTTTTGTGGATTGTTTGTTGATCGTGGGTATCACGTCATTCGATTTGATAATCGCGATTGTGGGTTGTCAACCCATTTAGATGGCGTCGAATCAAATGCTGATGCGGTGATTGCTGCGGCCATGTTTGAAACAGAAATGCCTGCAGTGCCATACACCCTGAACGACATGGCTTATGACGCGGCTGGATTACTTGATCATCTCAATATTTCTCGAGCGCACATCCTCGGCGCATCAATGGGCGGCATGATTGCCCAAACATTTGCCATTAATTTTCCAGAGCGCACACTCAGCCTCGTCTCGGTGATGTCGCAGCCTGGTGAGTTAGATGTGGGACAACCAACCGAAGAGGCCGCGATCGCGATCATGGCTGCGCCACCAGCATCTCGAGATGAATACATTGCGTCGTCGACGCAGTGGCAGGTTTGGCAATCAAAAAAATACCGTAGTGACGAATTGTCGTACGCCAATGCCGCTCGAGACTTTGATCGTGCGTTCTATCCTGAGGGCGCGTCTCGACAAATGGCAGCGATTTATGCAAGTGGAAGTCGTGCAGAACAACTCGCATTGCTCTCATGCCCGACTCTTGTGATCCACGGACTCGATGACACATTGATCACCACAAGTGGCGGCGAGCGCACAGCAGAATTGATTCCGGGCGCAAAACTCATGTTGGTTGACGACATGGGTCATGACTTACCTCGCCCATTGTGGCCGGTGTTTGTTGACGCCGTCGTTGAACATGTCGCAAGCGTAAAAGTCTGAGTCGTACACAAATAATGACCTCTTCACAACAACGCAGCGGCCCACTATCGGGCTATCGGATCATCGAAATTGCAGGGATTGGGCCAGGACCTTTTGCAGCAATGATGCTGGCCGATATGGGTGCCGAAGTAATTCGTGTCGAGCGCGCGCAAGCGGTGCGGGGCCAAGCACCCGACACTGCGCACTGGGACGTGTTGTTGCGTGGGCGACGCAATATTGCCATCGATCTCAAGAATCCGGATGGTGTTGAAACATTGTTGTCATTGGTTGAGCGTGCCGATGCATTGATCGAAGGTTTTCGCCCAGGAGTAATGGAGCGACTTGGAATCGGCCCAGATGTTTGTGCTGCACGCAATCCACGACTTGTTTTTGGGCGTATGACTGGATGGGGTCAAGACGGACCGTACGCATCATCTGCCGGGCACGACATCAACTACATCTCGCTTGCGGGAGCACTCGCGCATTTTGCTCGCGAAGGTCAGGCTCCAGTGCCGCCACTGAACATGGTTGGCGACTTTGGTGGTGGAGGAATGTTTTTGGCATACGGAGTCGTCTGCGCGCTACTCGAAGCGCAAAAGAGTGGCAAAGGTCAGGTTGTTGACACCGCAATGGTCGATGGCTCTGCGGTGTTGATGAGCATGTTTTGGGCAATGAAAAACATCGGGATGTTTAATGAAAATAAGCCTGGCACAAACCTGCTTGACACTGGAGCGCATTTTTATGATGTGTTCGAATGCAGTGATGGCAAGTATGTCTCGATCGGCAGTATCGAGCCACAGTTTTATGCTCTGCTGCTTGAAAAGACGGGGCTCATCAATGATCCTGCATTTGCAAAACAAATGGATGCGTCACAGTGGCCTGTACTCAAAATAAAACTCGCCGAAGTGATTCGCACAAAAACATCTCTTCAATGGTGCCAGATCATGGAAGGCACTGATGTGTGTTTTGCACCTGTGTTGACGATGAGCGAAGCGGCAAAACACCCACACAACATTGCGCGCAAGACTTTTATTGAAGTCGATGGCGTGACACAACCAGCCCCAGCACCACGTTTTTCGCGCACATCGACAAGTTTGCCAAGTGCCCCTGCTCATGCAGGACAACACTCTCGCGCAGTGCTTGTTGACTGGGGTTTTACAGCAGAACGAATCGATCTACTCATAGGCAGTGGAGTAGTGGCGAACGGATCATCGTCGGCGGCCAACACAAAATGAGCACACTCGTTTGTTTTCACGCACACCCAGACGACGAGAGTCTGATCATGGGAGGCTCAATTGCCCGCGCATCGGCAGAGGGACACCGGGTCGTACTTGTTGTTGCCACCAATGGTGATCACGGTCAAGTTCCTACCGATCTCGCTGTTGGTGAAACCTTGATGGATCGCCGTAGGCGCGAAACCCAGGCTTCGTGCGATGTGCTTGGTGTGCATCGGCTCGCATGGCTCGATTACGCAGACTCTGGCATGACGGGGTGGGAGCAAAATGCATTGCCTGGAGCATTTATTGCAGCCGATGTCGAGGAGGCTGCACAACGACTCGCAAACATTTTGATTGAAGAGCAGGCTGATATTTTGACGGTGTACGACTGGCATGGCAACTATGGCCACCCAGACCACATCAAAGTTCACCAAGTTGGCCATCGAGCAGCAGTAATTGCCGGAACCAAAAGTGTCTTTGAAACAACGATGAATCGTGACCATTTTCGTATGGTCTACGAAATGGCAAAGGAGCACGCTGCGCAATTGCCTGACGGTGCTGCACCAGAAGACTTCAATCCGGATGGCCCAGCCGATGACGGTAATCCGATGGGTGAACCAGCAAGCGTCATTTCGCATAGCGTCGATGTCACGGCGTATTGCGATCTCAAACGCAAAGCAATTTCATGCCACGCAAGTCAAGTCTCCGACACGAGTTTTTTTGGCAACATGAGCCCCGAGATTTTTCAGATGACGTTTGGCCACGAATGGTTTATAAAAGTGGGCGAGAGCGGTCCTCCGCGCGACGCCTGGCTTTTCGACTAGCGAATACATGTCGCTTCCAAACCGTGTTTATATGATCCGCCATGGGCGTGCGTCTGCAGGATGGGACACTGCACTTGATCCTGACCTGGACGATCTTGGTCGTGCGCAGTCTCAAGAAGTGGCAGATCAATTGCAATCACTGCAACTGTCAAACATCATCACAAGCCCATTGTCGAGGTGCCAACAAACTGCAGAGCCGTTGGCGAGCATGTGGAACTTGTCGCCTCGGGTGTGTACGGAGGTGTCCGAGATTCCTTCACCTCACGGTGTTGCAATGAGCGACCGCATTGTGTGGCTGCGCAATGCAATGCAAGGCACGTGGAGCGATCTTGGCCAAGAATACGTTTCGTATCGCGATCAGATCACTAACTTTGTGCGAAACATACAGACCGACACGGTGATCTTTAGCCACTTCATCGCGATCAACGCATTGGTTGGCGGTGTGCTCGGTGACGACCGCCTCGTGATTCTAAGCCTCGATAATTGTTCCGTCACTATCTTTGAACGCGATGCGACTGGAAATCTTTCGCTCGTGCAGGGCGGCCACGAGGCCGACACGCTGATCCGCTAGATTTACATCGTCATGAGCGCATCTACGCTGGCTGAACTGCACACGAGTTGGGCATGGGTTGTGATTATTGGCAATGCTCTTGCCGGTATCTGGGCACTGAGCGCACACAAGGTCATTGCGCTACGCAGTAGGGCATTGTGGTGGTTCACCGCATGTACGCAAGTGAGCATCTTTATTCAAGTAATTCTCGGTGTCATCATGGTCAATCGCGACAAGCGTGAATTTCCACAATTTCATGCGTTCTACGGTTTTGTTGCGATCATCGCAATCGCGATCATCTACTCGTATCGCGCGCAGCTCAAGAGCCGCGTGTACTTGCTGTATGGGTTTGGTGGATTGTTCTTGATGGGCTTAGCGATCCGAGCAATGCTCGTCGGCCAAGCTTCCTAAATTCTTCCGAACTCTTAGGCGAGGGCGGCCTCGAGCGAGTCGAGCGACGCACCGAGTTGTTGCGGCAGACGATCACCAAATGCTGCGTAGTGCTCACGAATTTGTGGCACTGCTTCGCGCCAGCCATTGTTGTCAACACTGAGCAAAACCTCCATGTCGTTCGCGCTCACGTCGAGACCATCGATGTCAAGCGTGCCCGGTGCAGGCAGGTAGCCAATCGCTGTTCTGTCGGCGCCGACCAGTCCGTCGGTGCGCTCAAAAACCCATTTGAGTACGCGGCTATTTTCGCCGTAGCCAGGCCACATGAAGCGACCATCTTCATCGCGGCGAAACCAGTTGACAAAAAAGATTTGAGGCAACTTGCTTGCCTCAGTCTTTGTGCCTATTGAGAGCCAATGCTTGAAATAGTCGGCCATGTTGTAACCGCAAAACGGCAACATTGCCATCGGATCAAAACGCAACTTACCAACTGTGCCACCGGCAGCTGCTGTTGTCTCTGACGCCATGATCGACCCTAAAAACACTCCATGAGTCCAATCGAATGCCTGAGTCACTAAAGGAACAGTCGTGCGACGACGACCTCCGAACAAAATTGCCGAGATGGGTACGCCCGCTGGGTCTTGCCATTCTGGTGCAATTGATGGACACTGTGAAGCAGGTGCAGTAAATCGTGCGTTTGGATGTGCAGCAGGTGATTCTGACTCGGGAGTCCACGGCTGGTTGCGCCAGTCGGTGGCATGTGCAGGTTTGTCGGCTGTCATGCCTTCCCACCACACGTCACCATCTGGAGTGAGCGCAGTATTTGTGTAAATGCTGTTGCCCCACAATGTGTGCATCGCGTTGGCATTGGTGTCATAACCAGTACCAGGTGCAACACCAAAGAATCCTGCTTCCGGATTGATTGCATACAACTGACCGTCTTTTGCAAATTTCATCCAACATATGTCGTCGCCAATTGTTTCGGCTTTCCAACCCGGAATCGTTGGAACGAGCATCGCAAGATTGGTCTTGCCACATGCCGAAGGAAACGCCGCAGCGATGTATTTGTGAGCACCCTGCGGGTTGGTGAGTTTAAGAATCAACATGTGCTCAGCCAGCCAGCCATTGTCACGTGCCATCACGCTGGCAATGCGCAACGCAAAGCACTTTTTGCCCAAGAGCGCATTGCCGCCATAGCCCGAGCCGTAGCTCCAGATTTCGCGAGTGTCGGGGAAGTGGGCAATGTATTTGTTGTCGGTGTTGCACGGCCACGCCGAGTCTATTTGACCAGCTTCGAGTGGCGCGCCAACCGAGTGCAAGCATGGCACCCACTGATTGTTACCAAGAGCATCCAGTGCGCCTTGACCCATGCGAGTCATGATGCGCATGCTGACTGCGACATACGCACTGTCGGTGAGTTGTACACCGATATGTGCAATTGGAGAACCGAGTGGACCCATCGAAAACGGAACGACGTACATGATGCGTCCACGCATTGCACCTGCATACAGACCCTTCAACTCTGCACGCATTTCCGATGGTTCGCGCCAGTTGTTGGTAGGTCCTGCATCAACTTCATGAGTTGAACAGATAAATGTGCGATCTTCTACGCGTGCAACGTCGGCTGGGTCGGAGTGCGCCCAATACGAATTTGGCCGCTTGCCTTCGTCGAGTTTGATGAAGGTGCCTGCGAGCACAAGGTCATCACACAAGTCGTCGTATTCATTTTGACTTCCATCGCACCAATAGACATCGTCTGGCTGCAAAATTTCTGCCCATTGAGAAACCCACTGCTTAAGAGCAGCATTGTTTGACTTGCCACTCATTGTGTTGGTGTTTCCATGTCTCGCTCGGAGCCGAGGCGTAACTGTGTTGCGCGACCGCCTCCGTCAACAACAAACAACACTCGTTGCCCTTGGCGAAGCATGCGAAAGATTGAACCATCAAGTGCACCCGGAGCAAGTTCGTAGTCTGCCAAATTGCTGTCGCACATCACGACGCCATCGCCACTCACCGGGTCGTATGCCTTGATCACACCTTGCATTTCGAGCCTCCATGATTTGCGAATAAACCCTGCCAAATAAACCTTGCCAAATTTACCAGCCGTTCACCCACTGGGTTTAATCCGCCAGGCAAGTATTGCCAGATGTGATCAACGGCATCAGATGGTGAGATTGGTCAGTGCCAAAAGGCGCGAATACGGGAAGTAACTCGGTTATGGCCCTTACATCTGTACGATTTGCCAATGCCTGTTTTAGAGGTCTTTGGGGCCGAGGCCCTGCGCGACACGGTGATCACCTTTCGTGACACCATGCGCCGTCACGCCGCCGGTATCAACTTGCTCAACGTGTACCCCGTGCCCGACGGCGACACGGGAACAAACATGTCGCGCACACTCGATGCTGTAGTCACTGAGCTTGAGTCGGCTGATCATGCCCTCGAGCCAACGTGCGAAGCAATTAGCTACGGGTCGCTGATGGGGGCTCGCGGCAACAGCGGAGTAATACTCAGCCAAATCTTGCGCGGTCTTGTGACGACATTGCGCACAACTTCGCCAGGCAGTGCCACCAAAGTTGCTGCAGCACTCAAGGCGGCAAGCGTTGCTTCGTACGAAGCAGTGCTCAAGCCAATAGAAGGAACAATCCTGACCGTTGTGCGCGAAACCGCCGATGCAGCACAAAGAGCAGCAAATGATGGTGCGACTCTTGCAGCAATGTTGCATGTTGCACGCGCGGCCGGACGCAAAGCTCTTGCAAATACGCCCGAGCAATTGCCGGTGCTCAAAGATGCCGGCGTTGTTGACGCTGGCGGCGCAGGTTTTATGTTGCTCATGGATGCTGCACTGCACATTGTCGACGGCGAGCCGTTGCCAGAGCCAAGCGAATCGAGTGGTCCAACAAGCGAGCAACTAGATGCTGTTGCGCATCGAGTATCAACAAGCGGCGAGGTAGATGTCAGTGAGTTGCGTTATGAAGTGATGTTCTTGCTCAACATTGACGATTCGAAGTCGAAAACATTTATGCAGGCGTGGGGAGAGATTGGCGACTCGATTGTTGTCGTTGGTGGTGACGGGCTTTACAACTGTCATGTGCACACCAATGACATCGGAGCTGCCATCGAAGCGCCGATTGAGTTGGGCGGCAAGCCATTCAAGATTCGTGTTACCGACTTGTTTGAAGAGATGGCTGAAGAGCATGCACATCGCGAGGCGCAGTTGGGTCTGGGGCAGATGGACGCGAAGCACAAGCATGGGAGCGCTGTATCGGCACTGCCCGCAGTTGAGTGCGCGGTTGTTGCCATTTGCAGCGGCGCGGGTCTAGAAGAATTGTTTGCCCAAATGGGTGTACAAGGTGTAGTTACGGGCGGGCAAACTCTCAACCCATCAACCGCCGAGTTGCTCGACGCTGTTGAGCACATGAACTCATCTCAAGTAATCATCTTGCCAAACAACAAAAACATCATTCCTGTTGCCAATCAAGTAAATGCGCTGACCAAAAAAGAAGTTCGGGTAGTGCCAACGTGTTCAATGCCAGAGGCGCTTGCTGCGCTTGTGTCGTATGACCCTGAAGCAGATGTAGATGCAAACTGTGAAGCAATGTCGATTGCTGCCAAGTCTGTAGCAACAGGTGAAGTGACACAAGCAGTGCGCGACACCAACACCGACGCTGGTGCAGTGAAGAATGGCGACTGGATTGGTCTTGTGCGAGGCGACGGTGTGGTTGCAATTGGCAGCACGATGGTGCAGGCAGCAACCTCGCTACTCAGTCAACTGATGTCTGATAAGGGCGAATTGTTGACGGTGATCACGGGCAACTTGGCAACAGCTCGCGCCACCGAAGAAGTGGTTGCCTACATGGCGGAACACTATGCAAATGTTGAAGTTGAGGTACACGCTGGCGGGCAGCCGTTGTATCCATTTTTGTTTGGTGTTGAGTAGAACGAGTCCCGTATGACGGGAGAAATATCACTGCGTGAACTAGCAGGGCTCGATGTAGAGATACTCAAAGGTGTTGGCGAAAAACGCAAAGCATCGCTGCACGAATACGGAATTGACAATGTGCTCGAATTACTCACCACTTATCCGCGACGATGGGTCGACCGCACAGCCGAGGCCCGCGTGAGCGATTTGGTGCCAGGCCAAGAAGCACTGGTGTTGGTGGAAGTGCGCAAGGTTGCAAAGATTCCGATGAAGGGCGGTCGGTCTATGGTGACCGTGAGCGCCGGTGACGGGTCGGGTCGGGTGACCGCCGTGTTCTTTAATCAGCCTTGGCGTGCTCGACAACTCACTGAGGGCCTGCAAATTGCCATGTTCGGAAAGGCAGACATGTACCGCGGTGTACTGCAAATGACCAATCCAATTATCGATCTCATCGGTGATCGCACTGGTCGCATCGTTCCTATTTATCCGCAAAGCGAGAAAGCAGGACTCTCGACATGGGAGATCGCAGGCTGGATTGAAAATGCGTTAGAGCGCTGCAAGGTGCGCGGCCTGAACGACCCGGTGCCACAAGTGGTGCGCGACAAGTACGAGTTGGTTGATCGCACGACCGCGCTGTGGAATATCCACATGCCAGAAAGCATCGCTCTAAAAAATGATGCGCGACGCCGACTGGCGTTTGATGAATTGCTGCGCGTGCAACTGGTGCTTGTCGGTCGCAAGCGTGCCTTCGAGCGCGACTCGCGAGGCATTCGACATGTGGTCATCAACAAACTTGTCGACAGGTTTATTGCTGCACTCCCATTTGGGCTCACTGGTGCACAGCGCAGGGTTATTGCAGAGATCTCGACTGATTTAGCAGGCCCTCATCCGATGCATCGGCTGTTGCAGGGCGATGTTGGTAGCGGAAAAACAGTTGTCGCAGTTGCGGCCATGCTCACAGCGGTGCAGGGTCAACACCAAGGCGCGATCATGGCGCCAACAGAAGTGTTGGCCGAACAACATTTTGCTGGCATCAAACAATTGGTTGCCGAATTGCAAGTGCCCGATCCTCAAAATCTCTTTGGCGATCGGCCGTTGCGTGTGGAGTTGCTGACCGGTCGTGTGACGGGCGAAAAGCGCAGGCAAGTGTTGAGCGACTTGGCGAGCGGAGGTGTCGACATCGTTGTTGGCACTCACGCATTGATTCAGGATGGGGTCGAATTCAACAGCCTTGGCGTTGTGGTCATTGATGAACAGCATCGGTTTGGTGTTGAGCAGCGTGCTGCTCTGTCGCAAAAGGGCAGTACAAC
>CAXNIQ010000001.1:0-40356 GCA_964202465.1 Ilumatobacteraceae bacterium | reverse complement strand
GAGCGTTTGGCCAAGTTGGCCGGCGGTGTTGCAGTGATCAAAGTCGGTGCAGCAACTGAAGTCGAGCTCAAGGAAAAGAAGCACCGCATCGAAGATGCTGTTTCTGCAACTCGTGCAGCGATTGAAGAAGGTGTTGTCGCCGGTGGCGGAACTGCACTCATCCGCGCACGCCCAGCAGTGCTTAAGGTTGTCGAGTCGCTCACTGGCGACGAAGCAACTGGCGCGCGCAGCGTGTACGACTCATTAACCGCACCTGCTCGTCACATTGCTGACAACGCAGGCATGGAAGGCGCAGTTGCCATCCAGCGCATCGAATCAGAAAAGGGTTCAATCGGACTCAATGCTGCAACTGGCGAATACGTCGACCTTGTCAAGGCCGGCATCATCGACCCAGCCAAGGTGACACGTGCAGCGTTGCAAAACGCGGCGTCGATCGCAGCATTGGTGATCACGACCGAGTGTCTCGTTGCTGACAAGCCAGAAAAGAATGGCGCACCAGCAGGCGGCGGCATGCCCGGCGGCGGCATGGGGATGATGTAAATCATTTTCTACACGCTCTACAGAATTACAAAAATGCCTCGGGTGAAAACCCGAGGCATTTTTATTTTTACCCCAACAACTAGAGTCTTCATTCATGGCTGCGCAGGGTAGAGGTTTCTGGCTTCATCAACTTGTTGAATACGGCATTGCCGGCGGCCTGATCATGATGTCGGCCCAATCACAATCACCAGCAGTGCCTGTTGCACTTGGCATCGCGTTGCTGACAAACGCTGCGATTGCGGACGGTGGCTTAAGCGCATTTAAGTGGGTGAGTCGCCGTGTGCACCGAAACATCGACTGGCTGATCATCATCATGTGTTTTGTAGCAGCAGTGGTCGCAGATTTGGACTCAATAGGACGACTTGCGCTCATCGCGCTCGGGCTTGTTGAAGGCATCATCGTGTTGGGCACCAACTTTGCCAAGAAGCCTCCAAGCGAAGCACGCACTCCACGTCTTAATCTGCGACGCCATCGTTAGGCTCTACGACATGAGTTTTGAGCAACCACAGCCAGATATGGACAAGATATTGCTCGCGTGGCAAACATGGGAAAAGGGCGAAGAGATGCCAGGAAAAACCCTTGCCAACTTGAAGACTGCTGGTCTTGACGAAGTACTCAAGCAACTTCATGCAACTGGCTGGAAGCCAGCCGCATAAACAACGCCACCATGCGACCTGGTGGTGATCAAATAATTCCTCGCCCAACATCGGTGTGGGTGCGGCCAAATAGTCCATTTAGCAACCTTGACCATTCGGTGTTGCGCTCAACCGAACTGCTGATCGAGCGCATCAAGAAGTTTTCTGCATCGGTGCCGCATGTGTCTCCAGCACAAGACGCACGCGCTTCGGCTGTGTTGATTCCACTATTCAACGGCGAGTTTGGTCCAGAGCTGGTGTTTACTCGCAGATCACAAGATCTCACCAATCACAAAGGCGAGATCTCGTTTCCGGGTGGACGCCTAGACAGTGGCGAGAGCGCACTCGAAGCCGCATTGCGCGAGGCACACGAAGAAATCGATCTCGACCCGAACCATGTTGAGATCATCGGTCAGCTCACTCCGCTCAATACTTATGTGAGCAAGAGCCACATCGTGCCCATCGTGGGTTTTTTGAAAGACAAGCCTTCACTGCACGCGCGCAATGCCGAAGTAGACAGGGTTTTTACAGTGCCAGTGGCCGACTTGGTGCGCATTGATACGTATGCGGAAGAGCAGTGGGGCGAACCACCAAATCAATATCGTTTCCACTTTTTTCATCTGGATGACGAAACGATCTGGGGTGCCACCGGCCGAATGCTGTATCAAATCATCTCTATTGGTCTTGCCGATTAGTCACGGCCCTCCAGCTGCACGCACCATCGTGTAAAAGAGTTCGGACCACGCAATACATCGCACCTTAAATGTGCGGCGCTGAGAGTCGCAATAGGTATTCATGTCTCGGTGCAACTGCTCGTCGATCAGTGTTCTTGTCGAGGTATCAAAGAGACCAAGATTCTTAAAGTTTCGATAGCCAAAGTCATGTCGATCACACGCCGATCGAAAGTTGAACGATTTTCCTTCGCTTCCCACAATTGGCGCGGAGCAACCGTCGGTTGTCCAGTCGAGAGTGGGATATTGACGTCGTAATGAAGATCGTTGTCGTGCGAATGTGGTGATGTCGAGGTCAAACTCGATATGGCGCACCGCCTCAATAGTGGATAAAGCGGAATTGGGTTGTGTGATAGTCACAACAATTGGGGGAAGTTGGGCGGGCAACACGCTCGTGACCGCAACGAGCATGCTGAGCACAGTGCCCATAACGTTCGCCTTTCACTCACAAGGGATTTCTTGTGAGTTGGGCCAATGTGTGCGGCAAGGGCCGCAGTTGTGCAAAAAATGTTTAGCGCAGTGCTTTCAGCACATTGGCCATTTCGATGGCTCCGATTGCGGCCTCTTCACCCTTGTTGCCAGCGCCTGGACCCGATCGCTCAACTGCCTGCTCGACATTTTCAACAGTAAGAACAGCGAAGCCGATTGGCATGCCTGTCTCGAGCTGAATCTGTGCGATTGAGTCGGCAACTGGGCCAGCAACGTACTCGAAATGCGCTGTTTCGCCACGGATAACAGCGCCAAGAGTGACGAGTGTGTCGTAGCGACCACTTGTTGCCATGGCTTTTGTGGCGATGGGAATCTCGAATGCACCTGGAACCCACACAACATCAATGTTGCTTTCACTCACACCATTCGCACTCAAACCACGCTTTGCGCCGTCGAGTAAAGCCGTGACAATGAACTCGTTGAAACGCGAGCACACAATGCCTACGCGCATGTCTTTTCCGTCGTGCGAACCCTCGAATGTGGTCATGATTTACTCTTCTCGTTTGGCTGTTTCTTTGCTTTGTCGATATCTGATCCGTCAAAGACGTGACCCATGCGGTCGCGCTTGGTGCGCAAGTACGAAGCATTTTCTGGAGTCTCTGCAATGCTGAGCGAAACTCGCTCGACAATGGAGAGTCCGTAGCCAGCGATGCCGCCGTATTTTGCAGGGTTGTTGGTCATGAGGCGCAACTCGCTGACTCCGAGATCGGCCAATATTTGTGCCCCGATACCGTATTCACGACTGTCAACAGGCAAACCCAGTTCGGTATTTGCATCTACTGTGTCGAAGCCTTGGTCTTGCAATGAGTACGCGCGAATCTTGTGGCCAATGCCGATGCCACGTCCTTCGTGGCCGCGTAAGTACACAACAACGCCGCGACCTTCTGCATCAATTCGTTGCATCGCTGTAGCAAGTTGTGGGCCGCAGTCGCAGCGCTTGCTACCAAATACGTCGCCGGTGAGACACTCGCTGTGCACTCGTGTGAGCACGGGCTTGCCGTCATCGATGGTTCCTTTTACAAATGCAAGATGCTCAATGTCGTCAACAGTGTTGCGATATGCAACGCACGTGAATCCACCCCATTCGGTGGGGACGGCCGCTGAGCCTACGCGCTCGACAAGTCGCTCATTGTGGCGGCGGTAATTGATCAAGTCTGCAATAGACGACAGCAACAGGTTGTGTTCGGTCGCAAACTTGCGCAGGTCTGGCAATCGAGACATTGTGCCATCGTCGTTTTGGATTTCACAAATAATGCCTGCTGGTTGGCAACCGGCCATGCGTGCCAAGTCGACCGCGGCTTCAGTGTGACCTGCTCGCTTCAGTACGCCACCTTCGCGAGCACGCAGCGGAAAGATATGACCAGGGCGGGCAAATGCCCCATGCGTCACAGTTGGGTCGGCCAAGCCGCGCAATGTTGCCGCCCGATCGGCTGCAGAGATGCCAGTGGTTGTGCCTTCTAAAATATCGACCGAGATTGTGAATGCGGTGCGATGGCTCTCGGTGTTGTGGTCGACCATGAGTGGCAGGCGTAGCTCGTCGCAGCGCTCACCGGAAAGGGGAGCAACAACCACTCCAGATGTATGGCGCACAATGAATGCAATCTTTTCAGCGGTTGCAAACTGAGCGGCCATGATCAGGTCGCCTTCGTTTTCTCGGTCTTCATCGTCGACCATCACGACCATCTCGCCACGGGCAATTGCGGCAATGACGTCTTGAATAGGGGCCATGCCGTTGTCGCGTGAATGTTGGGTGGTGTCCATAGTGTTTCCTTCGCTGTTAAAAAGTTGGTTCGAGGATGATTTCGATGTCGTTATCGAGAACTTGGGTCGAAACAATGTGACCGTTCATCATTGACGACATGTCGGTTGAAGCGGCAAGTGCATTCGGTGATTCGCTACCACCAGCGATGATTGGTGCGAGATGGAATACGTATTGATTGATGAGTTGCTCGTTATGAAACGAAGTAGCAACTCGCGGTCCACCTTCGACCATCAACTGGATGACGCCTTCGCTACCAAGTGTGTCGAGAAGGTCGGGAAGCGACCCATTCCACTCGAGGCAGGGGTTTACTTTGTCGATTGGAGAGACGCGGCCAAGCACAACGCGTCGGGGTGATGGACCGTGAACGTCGCGAGTTGTGAGCGATGGATTGTCGGCGCGCACCGTGCCTGCGCCAACCAAGATTGCGTCGCTTTGCGCCCGCAGCTGGTGCACGCGCTTGCGTGCGGTCTCGCTCGTAATCCACTGCGAACTATCTGGCATCGCAACGCGACCGTCGAGCGTCATTGCCATCTTCAGAATGACATATGGTCTGCCCGTGCGACGGTGATGTAAGTATGGTGCAAGTTGTTGTGCAACAAGAGATTGTTCGATACCAACATCGACAGTGATACCAGCATCTTGCAACTGCTTGATTCCGTTGCCTGCAACTTGTTTGTCTGGGTCGATGACGCCTACGACTACACGAGCAATTTTGGCATCAATGATTGCTTGTGTGCATGGGCCGGTTCTTCCAGTATGGCTGCACGGTTCGAGCGTGGTGTACAACGTGGCTCCATGAGCGTTGTGGCTGGCAGCTTCTAGCGCCACAACTTCGGCGTGCGCCTCGCCTGGTTGCAATGTTGCGCCACAGAAAACCTGACCATCAGTTGCAACAACGACAGCGCCAACCCATGGGTTTGGACGACTACGCAAGCGTGCATCGACAGCAGTATCTACTGCTAGTCGCATCATCTGCTCGTCAAGTGTTGTCACAGTCACGTTCGTAGCTTCTCTCGTTGTGTTGTTTGCCTAGTTCGCCTCGCGCACCTCATGCAGGACGCAGGCAAAGACAACGAAAGCAGGGCAAGCACAAAGAGCGCATGCACAACTCAGCTGTTCTTGCTCCCATCCGGACTCTGACCGTCGGCCCTGGAATTTCACCAGATCAACCCCACGATTGCTCGTGAGGTTCGCGGGCTTTCACCGCCGGTAGGGGATTTCACCCAACCCTGCAAGAAATACTCAAATTGCTATGTACTCACAAGGCTAAGGGGTTGGAGTGCCGTTAGGCGTGTGCGGATTGGGGTAAAACCTCGCCCCGTTTGATCTCGGCGCGAGTGAGCAGTAGAACGCCGCCCAAAATCAATGCTCCTCCAAGTACTTGGCGGAAGGTGAATTGTTGATTGAGGAAAAACATGCCGGTGAGACCTGCGACCAATACTTCCCACGTTTGAATCACTGCGCTTTTGCTCGCTCCAATGCGATTCATTCCCGCAAAGAAAATGCCCATCGCACCGATTGTGCCCACAAGCCCAATCTCGAGGGCTGGCAGCCAAACGTCGGCAACATAGGGCATGGTGGTTGGTAGCCCTGGTGGATTGAGTAGCCAAATAGCCGAAAACGAAAACCCTGCGCCTGCAAACACGAGCATCAAGCCGGTGGTGAGCTCGGCTCGTGGCATGACCGCACCAGCGAGCACCGAATAAAACGCGTAAGCAAATGCACCAACAACAATAAAGACGACGCCTTTCATTTGACCACCCGAAACATCGCTCGCACTGAGAATGACGCCAATGATTGTTGTTGCAAGGCACGGCCAAATAATGGTTGGCGGTTTGTGCTTGTAGAGCGCCCAGCCAAACAACACGACAACAATTGGATAGAAATAAAAGATCACCATCGACAAACCGCTCGGCAAATATTTGAGCGCATTAAACATGCACACGCTGTTGGCATACAAACCAATTGCGCCGAGCAGAAAAAGTTGGATTGAAGTTTTTGGTGTCGGCCATTTGGTATTGCCAAAGCGCACAGTGCGAATTGCAAAAAGCACGATGGTTGCAATGATGTAACGCGAGGTCATCAAACCAAAGGGGTCGGCTCCATGATCAAACGCGTGATAAACGAAAATTGGTGTGATGCCGTAAAGCGATGAACTGATTAACCCGAGCACTATTCCAAGCAAGCCTTGGTTTTTTAATACGCTTTGGCTTGCTGGCACAGAGCAAAACTAGTCGTTGAGCCCCAGAGCTTCGTCGCGTGCACGGTCACGCTTGGTGATGCTGCGCGAAATTCGCACGCCGATCACGACGAGTGCAGCGATCATGATGCCGAATGTGGCGTACTGCATTGAGCCGCCGCGATCGCCGGACAAGACAGGCTCACTTCCGCACCCTGGTTTTGGGTAGAGCCCAATGCAGTCGCTGGCGTTGCGACCTCCATATGGGTCCGGCAGTGTGTCAGAGAGAGTTGCGGGGAATACAACACGAGTTGTTTGATTGAATTGCATGCAACCCCATCGTTCCATCTCTTGAGCCTAAATACCACTGTTCAACTACAGTCATTGGTCACTATGGCAAATCAACCCGCTCACGACCAGCAAGTGGTATTGGTTGTTGACTTTGGCGCCCAATACGCGCAGTTGATTGCCCGCCGGGTGCGCGAGGCACAGGTCTATTCAGAGATTGTTCCGCACAAGATCACTGCACAAGAGGTGGCTCAACGTCAGCCGATAGCGATCATTTTGTCGGGCGGCCCAGCCAGCGTGCATGTGGAGGGCGCGCCTGTGCTCGATCCACAGATTTACGAACTCAGTATTCCGATTTTGGGTATTTGCTATGGCGCACAACTGATTGCCGAGCAACTCGGCGGAAAAGTCTCGAGGGGCGGCAGGGGCGAATACGGCCGTACTGTTGTGCAACGCATTGCTGGGGCATCGTCGCAACTGCTACACGATGGCATTCCTGCGCAATGCAGTGTTTGGATGAGTCATTTCGATGCAGTGTCGGAATTGCCAAGTGGTTTTGTGGCAACGGCGAGTACGCCCGATGCGCCGATGGCCGTAATTGAAAGCCCTTCTCGGAAAATTTGGGGGGTGCAGTATCACCCCGAGGTTGCGCACACCGAGCATGGCCAGTCAATCATCGAACAATTTTTGCATCGCCTCGTAGGCGCCAAACGCGACTGGACGATGTCATCAATCGTCGTGGACCAAGTTGCTGCAATTCGCGCCCAGGTGGGCAGCGAGCGAGTGATCTGTGGATTGTCGGGCGGAGTCGACTCGGCCGTTGCTGCAGCGCTGGTGCACAAAGCAATTGGCAAGCAACTGACGTGCATATATGTAGACATCGGTTTGATGCGCAAAAACGAGAGCGTGCAAGTTGTCGAGACGTTTCATCGGCACATGGGAATCGAGTTGATTCATGTGGATGCGGGCGCGCGGTTTTTTGAAAAGTTACAGGGCGTCACCGAGCCAGAAGCAAAACGCAAAGTGATTGGCGAACTTTTTGTGCGCATTTTCGAAGAGCACACGGGTGGGCTCACCGACGCCAAGTTTTTAGTGCAAGGAACGCTGTATCCGGATGTGATCGAGAGTGGTGGTGTGGACGGAACTGCGAGTGTGATTAAGAGTCATCACAATGTGGGCGGCTTGCCCGACGACATGACATTGGAGTTGTGCGAGCCACTGCGCACATTGTTTAAAGACGAAGTACGCAAGGTAGGTACCGAGCTTGGCTTGCCAGATGAAATTGTGTGGCGCCAACCATTTCCTGGCCCTGGTCTTGGTGTGCGCATCATTGGCGAAGTGACTCCAGACAAAGTTGCAATTTTGCAAGAAGCCGATTTCATTGTGCGAGAAGAAGTTCGCTTGGCTGGTCTCGAACGCGAAATTTGGCAGGCGTTTGCTGTGCTTGCCGACATTCGTTCGGTCGGAGTGATGGGCGACGAACGAACATACGGTCGACCAATCATTATTCGTGCTGTAACAAGTGATGATGCGATGACGGCCGACTGGGCCCGGCTCCCTTATGACTTGTTGGAAAAAATGTCGTCGCGAATAATTAACGAAGTAGCGGGCATTAACCGTGTTGTTTATGATGTGACATCTAAGCCACCAGGCACGATTGAGTGGGAATGAGCCACCAAACCCCTATTTGGGCAACTATATGGGCCGTGGCAAAATCTGACATCAAACTGTAATAATCGGTAGACTGTCGGGATCATGATTCGTAACGCCATTGGGCGTGTACGCCGGTGTGTGCCGCGGATGGCCGCCATTATCCTCACCACCTCGGTGGCTGTGGGATACATCGTTGTGCCCGCTCAGGCGCTTGGTATGCGCCCCGCAACTGGGTCGTCGGGCGACCAGCAACAACGAGTCAACCAAATCATTTCCGAGCTGGACAAAATCGGTAATCAGATCGACGCACTTGACGAACTGTATGCCGAGGCAGTGAACCAGCAAGAGGACTTGCAAGTAGAGATTGATGCAACGATTGTCAAGATTGCAGAGCTCGAAGCGAAACTTGCCGCGATGCAAGAAGATTTAAAGGGTGTCGCGATGAAGTCGTTTGTGCGCGGCGGCATGTCGAACAGTTTGTCGAGCATCTTGAGTTCGACCAATTCACTGAGTGACATGGTGCGCAAGAAATATCTCACCTCGGTGGCGCTCAACACGGGTGCTGGTAACACCGACGCGTTGCAAGGCCTCATTGATGACCTGATTAAAGAGAAGGCGAAGCTTGAAAAGCAGCAAAAGAAAGCGAGCAATCTTGCCGACTATGCCGCGGCACGTTTGAGCGCTGCCGAAGCACTTGCCTCTGACTACGAAGCACGTCAGGCTGCAGCAGAGCGCGAACTTGGATCGTTAATTAGGTCGGAACGTCAGCGTCGAGAAACGGCGGCACTCGATGACGCAAAATCGCAAGCAGCGAAATTTGCCGGAACCAAGTACGCAAACATTGCTGCACCGTCGTCGCGAACCGGGGTTGTAATTAAGGCTGCGCTCTCGCAACTTGGGGTGCGCTATCGATGGGGGGCAAAGTCTCCCGGCAGTGCGTTTGACTGCTCTGGCTTAACCTCGTGGGCATGGGAAGTGGCAGGCGTGGGTATTCCCCGCACATCGCGAACGCAATATGCAGGTCTCCCGCGTATTCCGACTGCCGCAATTCAGCCAGGCGATTTGATTTTTCAGGGCTACCCAATTCATCACGTTGGCATTTATCTAGGTAACGGCCAGTATGTACATGCACCGCGCACGGGTGATGTCGTAAAAATTTCTGCAGTATCGTGGTCAAAAGTTGTTGGCGTTGTGAGGCCAAAGTAGGTATGAAGAAAAATATTGCGCTCGCGCCCCCAGGATGGCTAGGTAGTTCATTTACTTCGGCTGGCATTACGCATGCCACGTATCGCAAAGGCACTGGCCCAGGTGTTGTTGTGGTGCACGAGATACCAGGTATTACGCCGAGCGTTATTGCGTTTGCCGAGCGCGTGGTTGACGCAGGGTTTACTGTCGTCATGCCGTTGTTAGTTGGTGAAGTCGGTCGAGGACCAAGCGGTAAATACATGGCCAAGTCGATGAGTAAGGTTTGTGTCTCTCGAGAGTTCACCACTCTGGCGATGCGTCGCAAATCACCAGTTGTCAATTGGCTGCGTGCATTGGCAAAGCAACTGCATAACGACGTGGGTGGCGTTGGTGTCGGTGCAATTGGCATGTGTTTTAGTGGCGGATTTGCCTTGGGGATGATGGTCGATGACATCATGGTTGCGCCCGTGTTGTCGCAGCCTTCATCGCCGATGGCGATGGGTGCTGCTCGCAGCGCCGACTTGGGTTTAAGTCTTGATGATGAGATCATCATCAAGCAACGCGCAGAAGCGGGATGCCAGGTACTCGGACTGCGTTTTACTGGCGACAAACTTGTCGGAACGCGATTTGCGTCGCTGCAAAAATTGCTTGGCGATGCATTTATTGCCGTTGAGTTTGAGTCTTCTACTAAGAGTGATCACTCTGTATTGACTGAGCAGGTACAAGAGTCTGGTGTTGTTCGCGTGATCGAATTTTTACAACAAAAACTCATACCAAATCACTCGTAATAACAAATCGCGGATCGCGAAAACTCTCTAGCGACTTTGCTGCTTGAGATGGCGAAGTGCATGTCTGAACAATGTGTCGGGCCAATCGACCTTTTGCGGCTTTGGCGTCGTGTCCGCCAGCCTTGCCAGATTTTTCGTTGATCGCTACAACGAAATGCTTTGCCACAATGTCGGTGTCGAGGGTGAAAGATGCGCGATGTTCTTGGGGCAGCAAATCGATAACAACTGCTCCCTTGAATTTTTTGTTGAGAGCCGCCGAAAGTTCACTGTGCCACCATCGCGAGAGCAGTCCGAATGGTGGAAGCCTGGCACCCATCTTGAGTCGGTAATCGGGCACGGGGTCATCGGCGCTCACCGCGCCAAGAAGACCAGAGATCACGACGATGCTGCTCAGTGCTCGCTGACGTTGCAGAGTTGTCAGGGTTGCAATATCGAGGTGATCCCAAACGACGCCCGTGTACCGCTCGAAGGCGGGAAGAGATGGTGATCCTTGTAACGACACATTGGCTTGGCGTGCTCTGTCTAGGTGCTTGCCCTTGACTCCAAGGAGATCGGCATCACCACCCTTGAGCGTTGCGAGGCGATCAACAAGTTGCTTTCTTTGTGTGGCAAAAGTTTTTCCAAATGCGCCCGAGGCATCACGCCATGGTTTCTTGGTCGCTCCGCCCTCGGCTTTTCCTTCAGAAGGCGGGAGCAGAATAAATAGCAATGCCACAACACGAAAGTATGGCGCACCCCCAAGTAAAGTTGTGTTATGTACGAAGTCAAACCTGCCACAAGTTGGACAACCGATTTTGACCATGCCGACCCGGCGTATAACGCCAATGCTCATGAGATTTGGGATGAGTTGCGCGAAACCTGCCCTGTTGCACACACCGATCGATATGGAGGGGCGTGGTTGCCAGTGCGACACGTTGATGTGTCGGCAGTTGCTCGCGACACCGATCATTTTTCATCCGAAGGTGCAGTGCTCTCCAATAAGCCGCCGATGGACGAATGGATTTCTCATGCGCCCATTGGTGGTGCACCTCCGATTACTTCCGACCCGCCGTTTCACGCCGATGCGAGGCGTTTGTTGTTGCCGGCTTTTAGCCCACAAGTGATCAGCGAATGGGAGCCCGAGATTCGACGATTGTGCAATGAACTGATTGACAACATGGGTGATGTCTCGACTGTTGATGCTGCGACGCAGTATGCACAAAACATTCCTGTGTATGTGATTGCGCGCATGCTCGGATTGCCTATCGAAGACAGCGACTACTTTCGCGACACCGTGCACTTGGTGCTCGAGGGCGTTGGCGCACCATTTGGCGAGCGTCAGCAAGGTTTTGAAAAGCTTGATGCATATTTGGCACAGCATGTTCAAGATCACATCGAGAATCCGAAAGACGATCTGATCGGATTTTTGCTCAACGCCAAAATTTATGATCAGCCCTTGTCGCCGGCACACGTTGTTGGCACCATCATCTTGTTGATGGTTGCTGGCATCGACACGACATGGAGTGCCATTGGTTCATCTCTTTGGCACCTCGCGCAGTACCCATCTGATTTGGCGCGCATGGTCAACGAACCAGAGATTCTTCCAACCGCAATCGAAGAATTGTTGCGTGCATACGCACCTGTGACCATGGCTCGTATCGTGAGTCAAGACGCAACCATTGGTGGATGCCCAGTCAAGCGCGGTGATTCTGTGTTGTTGCCGTTTCCGGCTGCCAATCGCGACCCACAAGTGTTTGACCGTGCGAACGAAGTAGTGATCGATCGCGAAGAAAACCGCCACCTTGCGTTTGGACTCGGCATTCATCGTTGCCTTGGGTCCAATCTTGCGCGACTCGAATTGCGGATTGCTGTTGAAGTATTCATTGCTCGATTCCCCAAGTTTGAACTGCAGGATGCCGAGGCAGTGACGTGGAGTCTTGGCCAAGTGCGCGGCCCACGTAAGTTGCCGGTGCGTATTGTGCAACGCTCGTAGTCAGTGACGAATTCTCAACCCCCACACTCCATCGATTTGGACGGGCTAAACCCCGATCAGCGCGATGCGGTGCTGCACCCGAGTGGACCATTGCTTGTTGTTGCCGGTGCAGGCTCGGGTAAAACTCGCGTACTGACGCAACGCATTGGGCATTTGATTGCAACGGGTACACATCCAATGAATATTTTGGCGATTACGTTTACCAACAAGGCATCGCAAGAAATGCGCGAGCGAGTTGCAGCAATTGTTGGGCCAGTGGCCAGGCAGATGTGGGTGAGCACGTTTCATGCCGCATGCGTGCGTATTCTGCGCGCACAAGCAGACCACATTGGCTATCCAAAAACATTTTCAATTTATGATCAAAGCGACTCAACGCGCTTGGTCGGGTACTGCATTAGAGACCTCGGCCTTGATCCGAAGCGCTTTACACCTCGTGGTGTGCAAGCGCGCATCAGTTTGTGGAAGAACGAGCTGGTCATTCCACACGATGCCGCATCATTGGTAGACAACTCAATTGATGCAAAATATGTCGATGTCTATCGCGAGTATCAGAAGCGTTTAGAGCGCGCCGGCGCAATGGACTTTGATGACTTGTTGACCAATACGGTTCGACTGTTTCGTCAACACCCCGAGGTGCTGCGCACCTACCAAGAGCGTTTCAAACATATTTTGATTGACGAATACCAAGACACCAACATGGCCCAAAACGAGATCGTGCTGATGCTTGGCGCGCTGCATCACAACGTGTGCGTGGTGGGCGACACCGACCAGAGCGTGTATCGCTTTCGCGGAGCCGATTTTCGCAACATCATGCAATTTGAAAATGCATTTCCAGAAGTGACGACAGTGGTGTTGGCGCAAAACTATCGCAGTACCCAAACGATTTTAGATGCAGCAAATGCGGTTATCACCAACAACATTGATCGCAAGCCCAAAGATCTGTGGACCGACTTGGGTCAAGGCGAAAAAGTAATTCGCTATTTTGCCGATGACGAGTTTGGCGAAGCCAACTGGGTGGTCAATCGGCTCAAGGAGGTGCACGATTCAGAGCATCGCCCATGGAGCGATTTTGCGATTTTTTATCGCACCAATGCTCAAAGTCGCGTTCTTGAAGAGTCACTCATTCATCGAGGAGTGACTTACAAAGTTATTGGCGGCACAAAGTTTTATGATCGTCGCGAAGTCAAAGACGCACTTGCGTATTTGCGATTGTCGTACAACACGCTTGACGAAGTAAGCCTCAAACGGATTCTCAATGTGCCAAAGCGAGGCATTGGCGACACAACTATTGGCAAACTTGATGCGTATGCCAATGAGTGCGGCATCTCGTTTGCATTAGCGCTGCGCAAGGCCGCCGAAGCCGGCGTGGGCGCCGCTGCATTGCGCGGCATAGTTGCGTTTAATCAACTGATCGATGAGTGTCAGGCATTGTTGGCTGATGGACCAAGTGCTGTGTTGCGCCACGCGCTGAATGCTGGTGGATACATGGGCGAACTCAAAGCTGAGAATACCGTCGAGTCGGCGGGGCGCGAGGAGAACATCAACGAACTGATTGGTGTGGCTGCCGAATTTACCCAGGTTGACGAGTTTCTGGAGCAGGTCGCACTCGTTGCCGACACCGATCAGTTGGATTCGGATAATCACGTCACGCTCATGACGCTGCATTCAGCAAAGGGACTGGAGTTTCCTGTCGTGTTTATTGTGGGAGTGGAAGAAGGAATTTTTCCTCACAACCGAGCTCTCAATGACCCAATCGAATTGGAAGAAGAGCGCAGACTTGCGTATGTTGGCATCACGCGCGCCAAAGAACAACTCGTGCTCAGTCATGCATGGAGCAGAAGTCTCTATGGGTCGACGCAGTACAACCCTCCATCCCGATTTTTGAGCGAGATTCCCGACGAGTTGATTCAACGCGAAGGCAGCGTTGATTCAGGCGCAGACTCCGAGCGGTACAGCTTTCGTTCGCACGCCGATCGCGGTTATGCACCGCAGCAGCGGCTCAATCGCAATAACACCAATGTCGCGCCTGCGTCAACCGCTCAGCAGCAAGACGCCAATCACGGCTTTCGCATTGGTGACGATATCGAGCACCCAACTTTTGGTGAAGGTGTGATCATTGAGATTCGTGGGGCTGGCGAAAAAGCCGAAGCGACAATTCGTTTTCGATTGGTGGGAACCAAGCACCTCTCGCTCGCGTGGGCACCGCTCAAAAAACCAGGTTCGTGATCCGCAATTTCAGCCTTGCAAGTCGATCAACAATGTTGTTTGGGCTTCAACAATCGGTGTGACATCACTGGGTCGTTGCAATTGATCGGTCTGCAAGGTTCGGCCATCGCAATCTGTAAACAAATGCGACTGCTTAATCTGCGCCACTAAACAATCGGCACTCTTGTCGGCAGGGTATGCGTAGTACACCTGCCAGCCCTTGAGCGGGTCGGTGCCGTAGTGCTCGATGACGATGGAGCGTTTGCCATTGACATCTCGCAAGTCGGGATACAGAATTGGGCCACTTTTGGCTATCGACTCGGCGACGTCGGTTACCTGACCAACGACAAATGTTCGGGCTCCCTGCACGACCTGGCGCTCACTGCGCTCTGTGGCAAATGTCGCCATCAGCCAAGTCACGCCAAAGAGAACGGCAAAAAAGAGCAGCCCTCCTGCGATTGGCAGAACCGCACGAGCGAGTGGGGAGCGCAGGCGAATTTCCATGCTTCTAGTGTGGCCGATTGGCAAGTGGTATCAGCCGTTTTGCGGGTTGGAATCGATCACTGTCGAGGGCGTAAGGTTCTGTAGTCGTGAAACGTCCTTACCGAGTTGTTGTGGCCAAGCCAGGCCTGGATGGCCATGATCGTGGCGCCAAGACGATCACGCGCGCCCTTCGTGACCATGGATTTGAAGTCATCTATACGGGGTTGCACCAATTGCCAGAGCAGATTGCCGAGACTGCATTGCAAGAAGATGTGGATGCCGTTGGGTTGTCGCTGTTGTCGGGAGCGCACCTCACCCTGTTTCCTCGAGTGATGGAAGAGTTGCGCGCACGCGATCTTGGAGACGTGCTCGTTTTTGGCGGAGGAGTGATTCCTGATGCCGATGCGAGCGAGTTGCGCAGTCAGGGTGTTGGCGAAATATTTGGGCCAGGAACTTCACTCAAAGAGATTGCAACATGGCTTGAGCAAACGCTCGATGCTCGAGAACACTAAACGCCAAAAATAACAAACACCAGAATAAACGAAAGTAGAGCAATGGACCTTTTCGAATACCAGGGCAAACAATATTTTGCCAAGTACAACATTCCGGTGTCTGCAGGTGGGGTAGCAACGACTGTTGAAGAAGCAGTTGCGGTTGCAGTGACTGCACAGTACCCAGTTGTTGTGAAAGCGCAAGTACAAGTTGGCGGTCGCGGCAAAGCAGGCGGCATCAAATTGGCTAACGACGAAGCCGAAGTGCGTCTGCATGCCGGAAACATTTTGGGCATGGACATCAAGGGGCACGTGGTCAAGCGCGTTTGGGTTGAACACGCATCAGATATTGCCGAGGAGTATTACGCGTCATTCACGCTAGACCGCGCAGCAAAACAGCACTTGTTGATGCTGAGTGCACAGGGTGGTGTCGAGATCGAAGATGTTGCGGCCAAAGATCCAACAGCAATTGTTAAGTTGCATATCAATCCGATTGATGGATTGTCGCTTGCAATTGCGCATCGTGCGTGTGTCGATGCCAAAATTCCTGCCAAAGCACTGGATGGCGTAGCCGAGATGCTCGTCAAGTTGTACAACTGCTTCACACAAGGCGACTGTGACTTGGCAGAGATCAACCCGCTGATCTTGAAGCCAACAGGCGAGATTCACGCACTCGATGCCAAAGTGTCACTCGATGTCAATGCGTCGTTTAGGCATCCTGAGTGGGCAGAATATGCAGCGACCGAAGAGTTGGACGCGCGTGAACAACTTGCTCGCGAAAAAAACCTGCAGTACATCGGTCTCGATGGCACTGTTGGCATTATTGCTAACGGAGCAGGCCTAGCAATGAGCACACTCGACGTTGTTAATCAGGTTGGTGGCTCGGCCGCAAACTTTCTCGACATTGGCGGTGGTGCAAATGCCGAGTTGATGACGGCAGCGCTTGAAGTGATCAACTCTGATCCCAAGGTCAAGAGCATTTTGATCAATATTTTTGGCGGAATCACCCGCGGCGAAGAAGTAGCAAAGGGAATCGTTGAAGCAGTCAAGCGTGTTGCGCTGCGGGCACCGATTGTTATTCGTCTAGATGGCACAAATGCCGACGAGGGTCGAAAGATTCTTGCTGATGCGGGAATTCCCGAATCACAACTCACCAGTCGACCAACCATGCTCGAAGCCGCTCGCGCCGCTGTCGAGATGGCCAAGTAGGAGAACGAATCATGGCAATTTTTGTAGACCAAAACACCAAGGTGATCGTGCAGGGGCTAACAGGCGGCCAAGGGCGTTTCCATGGACTGCGCAATAGGGCATATGGCACGCAAGTTGTAGGCGGAGTGACGCCGGGAAAAGCTGGTCAGGATGTGGAAGGGATTCCAGTTTTTGACTCGGTCGCCGATGCTGTCAAAGCAACAGGTGCAAACGCATCGTTTATTGCAGTGCCGCCAAAGGCTGCACCAGCAGCGATTCTTGAAGCAGCCCGTGCCGGAATTGGTTTTGTTGTGTGCATCACCGAGGGAGTACCAGCACAAGACGAAGCGCGCGTATTTGCAACGTTGCAACGCGATTATCCCGCCACGCGATTGCTCGGCCCAAATTGCCCAGGCATCATCAGCCCAGGTAAGTGCAACATCGGTATTACTGCTGGTGAGATTGCGCAACTTCCAAGTGCAAGCGGACCAAACGTCGGAATTGTTTCGCGCTCTGGCACGCTGACTTATCAAGCGCTATATGAACTCAAGCAACAGGGCATTGGTGTGAGCACATGCGTTGGTATTGGTGGCGACCCAGTGCCAGGTACTTCCTTTGTTGATTGTCTTGCACAGTTTCAAGCCGACCCAGAGACCCATGCGATCATCATGATTGGCGAGATTGGTGGATCGGCTGAAGAAGAGGCTGCCGAATTTATTACCAATCACGTGACCAAACCGATGAGTGCATACATCGCCGGTGTTACTGCACCCGCTGGCAAAAAGATGGGTCATGCTGGGGCCATCGTGTCGGGTGGCAAGGGCACAGCCCAGGGCAAGATGGACGCATTGCGCGCCGCAGGTGTGCAAATTGGCTTGAACCCAACTGAGGCCGGCATCTTGATGGCAGAAATTGTTCAGTCGTTACGCTCTAAATAGATGAATCGCCCTCAATCTTTACAATATCTGCCAGGCCTCGACGGTCTGCGCGCAGTCGCGGTCATCGCCGTGATTCTGTATCACGCCAATAAGGGTTGGGTGAGCGGCGGTTTTCTTGGTGTTGAAGTGTTTTTTGTTATCAGCGGGTATTTGATCACGACGCTCCTGATCAATGAATCAGAACAACATGGGAAAATTGATTTCAAAGGGTTTTGGATGCGTCGTGCTCGCAGGTTGTTGCCTGCGTTGTGGACTCTGCTCGTTGGTGTAACGACATATTGCGCGTTGTTCGAGCGCGACACCCTTGGCAATCTGCGTGGAGATGTGGTGGCCGCGTTTGTGTATGGCTTCAATTGGTTTCAAATCTGGGTTGGCACGTCATACTTCAGTGCTTTCGGGTTTGTGCCGCTTCGCCACCTGTGGTCGCTCGCTGTAGAAGAGCAGTTTTATTTAGTGTGGCCAGTGCTGATTGCCGTCGTGCTCAAGATTTTTGGACGCAGGCCCATGCTGCTCGGGACAATGTTCTTTGTTGCATCGATTGCGGTATCTGTGTATGTTGCGAAAACTTTTGAACCTGGCGCGAGTGGCTCAGTGCTTGAGACCCCAGATCATTACCTCTCGCTTTTTGGTCATACAGTTTCCAAAGTTGACTTTTTGTTTTTAGGAACGCTCGGGCGTTCGGGTGGGTTGCTCATTGGGTCGGCACTCGCTTTTTGGTGGAAGCCGTCAATGTTTCATCACGACCACCCCACATCGGAACGCCATGTTGTGTCGATTGTCGGCTGGCTGGGTGTTGCCGGACTTGGTGCCATGCTGTGGAAATTTCATGATGTGGTTGAAGGGGGAGTCGACGGTGGATCGAGTGGCTATGCGCCGTTGTTCCAGGGTGGATTTCTTTTAGTCGGGCTCGCAAGTATCGCCATCATCGCTGCTGCAGTGCATCCGCACACACTGCTCGCACGGCGAGTGCTCGGCAACCCGCTACTCGTGTATGTCGGACAGAGGTCATACGGTTTGTATCTCTTTCACTGGCCGATTTTTCAGTTTTATCGACAGTTTGCTGGCAGGGCGCTCAATGCAATTGAATTTGCATTGCTTTTTACACTTGCCCTTGTTTTCACCGAGGTTTCGTATCGATTCGTTGAGATGCCGGTACGCACAGGCAGATTGCGTGAAGGGTGGGACAAGTTTCGTCACCCGCGGCTGGATTCAGATAGAGACAAGCGACAGGGAATCATTGCGATCGGTGTAGTCGTGGCGGTGGTGCCGATTTTCGCTTTGGTGAGTCTTGCAACTGCGCGAGTCAAACTGGACGAAATTGGTCAGAGCCTTGCAGATGGTGAAAGTGGTGTTGTCAACGTGTTGACGAGCACAACAGTTGCCCTTTCGACGGTAACTACGTTGTCCGGCGCAACTACTCTGCCGGATGCAAGCGGCGTACTAGACACCGTTGTGCCTTCGCCATCGACAACAACACTCGACGGACAGGTCATCGAGATCATTGCCATTGGCGACTCGGTGATGCTCGGTGCTGCAAACGTGCTCACCGAACGCGGAATCACGGTTGACGCACTCAAGAGCAGGCCGTTTCGTCAAGCTCTTGAGATCTGCAACTACCTCAAGTCGGTCAATCGACTTGGCGAAATTGTGATTATTCACCTAGGCACCAATAATTATGTTGATCAAAAAACGCTGGACGACATCATGGTTCCATTGGCCGACATAGACACTGTTGTGTTTGTAACAAACCACGTGCCAAGCAAGAAATGGCAAGATCCAAACAATGCATTGATGCGCGCGATGCCAGACAAATACGGAAATGTGAAGATCCTTGACTGGTACACCGTTGCCGAGGCTCATCCCGAATACTTGTACGGAGACAAAATTCACCTCAACCCAGAAGGTCAGGTCGTCTATGCCGACCTCATCATGCAAGCAATTGGAAAGTAGTGTTTAAGTTATGACATCCTCAGCAATATCACCAGTACGTGTAACAATTACCGGAGCAGCAGGGCAAATTGGATACAGCCTGTTGTTTCGAATTGCTTCTGGCGCGATGCTTGGCCCAGACACCCCAGTAATTTTGCAATTGCTTGAAGTTACTCCAGCACTCGGTGCACTTGGTGGCGTAAAAATGGAGTTGGACGACTGCGCATTTCCAAATCTTGTAGACGTAGTGATGACCGACGACCCAAATGTCGCTTTCGGTGATACCGATATTGCATTGCTCGTTGGCGCGATGCCCCGCAAAGACGGCATGGAGCGCAGCGACCTACTTTCCGCAAATGGCGGGATCTTTAAGCCACAGGGCGCTGCAATTAGCGCAAATGCTAAGAAGAACATCAAGGTTTTGGTTGTGGGCAACCCTGCAAACACCAACGCGGCAATTGCCATGCACAACGCAAAAGACATTGACCCACGTCAATTCACTGCCATGACGCGTCTCGACCACAATCGTGCAATGAGCCAACTTGCACAGCGCGTAGGACGACCTGTTTCATCTATTAAGAAGATGACGATCTGGGGCAATCACTCGACAACGCAGTACCCAGATTTGTTTCATTGTGAAGTAGACGGCAAAAATGCTGCACAGTTGGTCAATGACCAGGCGTGGATAGAAGAAACGTATATTCCAACCGTTGCCAAGCGTGGCGCAGCAGTGATTAAGGCTCGTGGGTCGTCGTCGGCAGCAAGTGCAGCAAATGCCGCAGTAGACCACATACGTTCGTGGGTATTGGGCACGCCCACAGGCGACTGGGTTTCCATGTCGGTGCCGTCAGACGGCAGTTACGGCGTGCCGCAGGGCGTGATGTCGTCGTTTCCCTGTGTTTGTGAGAACGGTGAGTACAAGATCGTGCAAGGTCTTGACATCGATGCATTCAGTCGCGCACGTATTGATGCGTCGGTTGCCGAGTTGATTGAAGAGCGTGATGCTGTTCATGAACTAGGTCTGATCTAGACCTGATCTAGTGAACGAGTTGTTGTAACCCTTACCCAGCTTTTTGGGCAAGCGCGGCTTGGGTGTCGGCTCGTGAGCGCGTGCAACCTAACGGATCTCGCTTGACGATTGCATTTTTTTCTTTAGTCGGGGACAACTGATT
This sequence comes from Ilumatobacteraceae bacterium, assembly GCA_964202465.1. Lineage (GTDB taxonomy): Bacteria > Actinomycetota > Acidimicrobiia > Acidimicrobiales > Ilumatobacteraceae > UBA3006. Next base: position 19,728 of record CAXNIQ010000001.1, on the reverse strand, counting down.
TCCTTCGCGCCACGCATCCAAATATTTTTGGGGCCAAATTTCACCCTGCAATAAAAAGACCTCGGCAAGTGTGCAGGTTCGCGATATTCCAACATGTGTATGGCACCTAGTAATACTGGCGTTGCCAGACGCACCCATCACACCGATCCAGTCGCCAGCACCGACATATTGACCAGTTACAACTTTGACTCTGCCGAGGTGGGCAAAGTAGTAGCGCACGTTGTCGTCGCCGAGAAGGGTTATGGTTTTGCCACCTCGCGTGCCAGGGGTATCTGCTGCCTTTGTCCATGTGTCAATTTTTCGAGTCTGTGAAATCACGCCAGAGGTTGGGGCAAGGACGTGTGCGTAACAACCCTCTACGTCGACAGCCGGGTAATCAATGTGGTCGCGTGGGTAGTTGACTGCAACTTTAGAAAATGGAAAAACATAGTGCGGCGGAGTTTCGTCATCTGCAACCAAACTCTGTGTAGGAGTGAGGAGCGTGGCAATTGCGAATATTGCTACTACCAAAAAGGCTTGGTTGATGTGTGGCTTGATATGTAGCTTGATGCGTGGCTGCATGCGCATACATGTGAGCGTAGTGTGGCGACGCGAAATGTTACGGTTGATCTATGAAGAGAAAATTTTTTATCGACACTGACACTGCAAGTGATGATGCTGTTGCTCTGATCATCGCACTTCGCCACTCGGACATAGAGGTCGTTGGAATTGGGGTCGTTGCTGGCAACGTGCCGCTTGAGATGGGTGTGCAGAATGCCTTATATACACGCGAGTTATGTGGGTCGAAGACGCCAATTTATGCCGGTGCGAGCCAGCCCCTCTCACGAGAACTGCGCACCGCGCAGTTCGTGCACGGCATCGATGGCATGGGGGATATCGGTCTTGATCTCAAAGGTCGACAGCCAGATGTTGGTGACGCAGTTGACGAGTTGATCAAGTCGGCACATGAGTTTGACGGAGTGCTTGAACTCGTCACGCTCGGACCATTAACCAATATCGCTCTCGCACTGCAAAGAGATCCAACAATTGCCAACAAAATCAAGCGATGTGTAGTGATGGGCGCAGTTGCTGATCACATTGGAAACGTCACGCCAGTGGCCGAGTTCAATATGTGGGTCGATCCAGAAGCCGTAAAAGTGGTGTTGCATTCTGGGATGAACCTTGAGTTTGTGGGCTGGGACATCTCGCGCAAGTTTGCTGTGATTACTCAAGCAGAGTCGGCAATGCTGCGAGCAATGAACACGCCGTTTGCAACATTTACTATTGACATTCAACGAGTGCTGGAAAAGTTTTGTGAAAACGAAACACACCTTGCAGGTTTTGACTTGCCCGATCCGATTGCGATTGCATACGCCATCAACGCAGGCGTTGCCGATGAGGTGCGCGAGATGCATCTCGTTGTCGAAACTCATTCGCCAACAACGGAGGGAATGGTCGTGATGGACACACTTGGTGTGCTGCACGAGCTGCCAAATGCGCTCGTAGTGACAAGCGCCAGACACGATGTATTTATGTCGATGCTGATGGATGCTCTCGAAGCATGAACCAGCGTTCTCCGCTTGATAATGCGTTTGTACAATTGGGCGTTACCACGCGCAATGGTCACGACGAGTCGATGCACTATGGGGCAGTTGTTGCACTCGCTCGCGACGGGTCGGTCGAGTTTGCTTTTGGCGACCCAGCAACAATTGTGTATCCGCGGTCGTCTACAAAGCCGATTCAGGCCACAGCCATGGTGGCAAGCGGACTCGATTTGCCACCGCGACTACTTGCGCTCGTGTGCGCAAGCCACGACGGATCACCAACTCATCTTGCCGCTGCCCGCGAGATTTTGGCGTCTGCAGGTTTGACCGATGACGACCTTGGCAACACCAAGGATTTTCCGCTTGATGACGATGCTGCTGCCGATGTTGTGCGTGGTGGCGGAGTAAAGACCAAGTTGCAAATGAACTGTTCTGGCAAGCACTCTGGCATGCTGGCCACGTGCGTACACAACGGCTGGTCGCATGACGAAAGTTATTTGAGCGAGTCGCATCCGTTGCAACAACGCATTACCCAGATGGTGCCAGAGCTCAGCGGAGAAGATGCGGCCTTTATCGGCATCGACGGCTGTGGATCACCTGCGCACGCCATGTCGCTCACTGGTCTTGCGAGAGTGTTTCGAACGGTAGTGATGTCGGATCCGACGAGCGCGCCGGGCAAAGTCGCGCATGCGATGCGCAGTCATCCGCTCATGGTGGGTGGACCAAATCGCGATGTCACATTGCTGATGCAAGGTGTGCCAGGTCTGCTCGGCAAAGATGGCGCAGAGGGAGTGTTTGCGGTTGCGATGCCTGATGGGCGAGCAGTTGCGCTCAAGATCGCTGACGGAGCAAATCGTGCGCGTCCGCCAATGATGAAGTTTGCACTAGATGCGCTTGGTATTGACACATCAAATGTTGATCCACAGGCCTTTGATTCAACGATATATGGTCACGGCAAGCCTGTTGGCAACGTGCGTATTACTGCAACGCTCTAGTCAGAAAGTGATTGTTGTTAGTAATTATTAGTTAGTTTTTGCAAAACGAGTCGGCGATATCGAGTGCTTGATCGATAATTGCGATACCCTCGCGCACTTCGTCGGCACTCACTGTGCACGGCGGCACAATGTGCATACGGTTGAAGTGCGTGAATGGCCAGAGCCCTTCTTTTTTGCAAGCAGCAGCGATGTCGAGCATCGGTTTGGCATCAGCTCCGGCAGCATTAAACGGCACGAGTGGCTCACGCGTTTCACGATTGCGCACCAATTCAATTGCCCAAAACACACCGAGTCCGCGAACTTCGCCGATTGACGGGTGCTTGGCCTTTAATTTTTCGAGTTCTGGTCCGATGACCGTTGCGCCGATATTTTTGGCATTCTCGACAATCTTTTCTTCTTTGAAGATGTTGATTGAAGCAACTGCCGATGCGCACGCAAGTGGATGACCGCTGTAGGTGAGACCACCTGGGTATACACGATCTTTGAATGTGTCAGCAATCTTCTGGCTGATGACGACACCACCGAGTGGAAGGTAACCAGAGTTGACGCCTTTTGCGAAGGTGATCAAGTCGGGAACAACGTTCCATTTGTTGATTGCGAACCACTCGCCACAACGACCGAAACCGGCCATCACTTCGTCGCACAACATCATGATGCCGTAGCGATTGCAGATATCGCGCACGCCTTGTAGGTAGCCGTCTGGTGGAACAAGGATGCCGTTGGTGCCGACAACAGTTTCGAGAGCGATCATGGCGATGGTATGTGGACCTTCGACCATGAGTGTGTCTTCGAGGTGCTGTAACGCGCGCTGGCACTCTTCTTTTTCGTTCGACGAATGAAAAGCAGAGCGGTATGCATAGGGTCCCCAAAATTTGACGATGCCCGCTGTGCCTGTCTCGTTTGGCCAGCGGCGCGGATCACCCGTCATGGCAATAGCTGTTGACGTTGAACCGTGGTATGAACGGTATGTCGACATCACTTTCTGACGGCCGGTGTGCAAGCGCGCCATGCGAACTGCGTTCTCTACGGCTTCTGCACCGCCGTTGGTGAAAAACACCATATTGAGATCGCCTGGAGCAAGCTCGGTAATTAATCGTGCAGCTTCAGAGCGAGCATCGTTTGCAAAAGGTGGGGCAACCGTGCACAACTTGCCGGCTTGTTCTTGAATTGCGGCAATGAGTTTTGGATGTTGGTGGCCAATATTGAGATTGACGAGCTGGCTCGAAAAATCGAGATACTTTTTGCCCGTTGAGTCCCAAAAGTAACTGCCGAGACCACCTGAGATCTCTACTGGGTTCAGTGTTCCTTGCGCCGACCACGAGTGAAACACATGCGCGCGGTCGTCGAGATATGCCTGGGTCTTAGTTGCTTCAAGTGTCATAACAACAGCCTAATCTGCGACTATTACAACACTTACGATTCCTGCGGGTTGAGAGTTGCCACTACTCGCTCGTGTAATTGTGACCAAGCGCCAGCCAATCCCGCGTGCAAAGAGAAGTTTGCAACTTCGCCAAGCGTGACCCACTGCAGATCTTCTGATTCGGCATTCGCTGCGTATGCGCCAGCGTCACCGTTGGTGTGAGCAATTACTGTGTCGTATCGCCACGGGCCATGGTCGTCGCTAAATACATCGCGCACAACATAGTCGTCGCTATTAATACCCGCTTCTTCTGCGGCTTCGCGGCCAGCAGCCGTCACTGAATCTTCATGACTGTCAAGGGCGCCACCTGGCAGAGCCCACGTTCCGCCGCCGTGTGTCCAAGCAGCACGAAGTTGCAACAACACGTGAGGCTCAGACTTGTCGAGGCGCACGAGCAACAGACCTGCAGCGCCATGAAGGCCCCAATGTCTGTGGCCGCATGAGCAGATCACCCAACCGTCTCCGTCTCGAAATGCCACGAGTTAGATCGTAGTTTCAGTGGCGTCATTGGTCGCGCGTCGTGCATTTGCTCGTGTAGTAGCTCGCGCGGTGGCTTGTGCAGCAGTGATTTCGGCGTGATGCGAGTGGCACAACACCTCAAGACCACCACGGCCAGTGCTGTCGGGTTGCAGATGATGATGACACCCAGGACCGTAGCCTTTGCCGTCGCGCGGTTCGATGTGATTGACCTCGCAGTCGCGACGCGCAGCAACGCAGCCAACACGAATGCAGTGATATTTGGCGCGGCGCTTTGCCCACGATCGAGCAAAACGCCAGATGTGTTCGCGTTGCCAAGCGCGACCACATGTGTCGGAGCACCAGGTGGTGCGCCGCTTACCAGTAATAATTTCATTGCACCAATGACAGCGACCTATCTCACCATGCCACTTGCTCAGTGGGCACGTGATGCGCTCGGCAACAAGCGGTGGCAACTCGAGTTTGTTAACTGCATGTTTCGTTTGCGTGCGTTGAGTTGCCATAGGCGTTCATAAACAATAACGCTCCCGAAACATGTTGTAGACACAACCGAAATACTGCTCTCGTAATCTTCTTGTCGTTCGGCTGCAACGGCGCCCTCGAACGCCCTGCGTATTTCAGTGGCAACTCGACAGTTGTCCTTACCCGAATGGAGAAAAGTATGAAGTTTTTACTTGAAACACCAGATCCGGTCATCGTGCTGGGCCAGCAGGTGAGTTTGATGTGGATTGTTATTGGAGCCGCATTGGTGGTGTTTATGCAAGCAGGTTTTGCGCTTGTTGAAACAGGAATGACTCAAGCGAAAAACGCAGCACATGTTGTGAGCACCAATTTTGCAATTTTTGGTCTCGGGTTTATCGGTTTTTATCTGGTCGGGTTTGCATTTTCGTTCGGTGGTTTTAGTTATTCAGCATTTGGCATGGATGCTCCTGTTGGGTCGGCACTGCTTGGCAGTGGTGACTGGATCTTTTTGTGGAAGGGCGGATGGGCTCTCACTGGAAGTGCAGTAACTCCAGCAGTTGTCGGATTCTTTTTATACATGGCGGCATTCATGGACACAACGGCAACCATTCCGACTGGCTCGATGGCTGAGCGTTGGAAGTGGGGAAGTTTTGTTGGATGGGGATTTTTCTGCGGCGTTATTTATTACCCACTTTTTGCAGCATGGACATGGGGCGGTGGCTGGCTGGCTAAGACGTGGAGCTCAATGTCATTGGGCGCTGGGTATGTGGACTTCGCGGGCTCTGGTGTTGTGCACGCAGTAGGCGGAGTAGCAGCCTTCACTGGCGCAGTTGTGCTTGGGCCAAGAATTGGAAAATTTGGTGCGGACGGCAAGCCAAGGACGATTGCGGGCCATCACGTGCCAATGGCCATGCTCGGAACATTCATTTTGTTATTCGGCTGGTTTGGATTTAACGCCGCAAGCACCTTTTCGGCAACCGACGTGCAGTTTGCTGTAGCGGCAGCAAACACGGCAATTGCTGGTGCGTTCGGATCGATCGCTGCGATGTTGTACATCACTCGAAAAACTGGCAAGCCAGACCCTGGCATGATGATCAACGGAATGCTCGCCGGCTTAGTGGCAATCACTGCATCGTGTGCATTCGTTTCGCCGTGGGCCGCAGCGGTGATCGGAGCACTTGCAGCAGTACTCGTGATCGAGGCCGTGTACTTCTTTGAGCGACGCGGAATCGATGATCCAGTTGGGGCAATCTCGGTGCACGGTGTTGGTGGCATTTTCGGTGTACTGGCTGTTGGCATTTTTGCCAACGGCAGTTATGGCGCTGGTTGGAACGGATCGGCGACTGATGGTGTGAAAGGCATTATCAAAGGTGACTGGGGTCAATTAGGTGCGCAGGCACTCGGTTGCGTTGTGTTGGTCGTGATCAATGGTGGTTTGTCCTATGCGTTTTTCAAACTGCAAAATCGATTCACAAAGGGCGGTATTCGCTCGGCAGAAGCCGACGAAACTGCTGGTCTTGATATGCCAGAGATGGGAGTGCTCGCATACCCAGAGTTCAGTGGTTCACACAAGTAGCGGTAGTAAAAGCAGTAATGGAAGCGCCAGCTATTTGGTGATGTAATCGCCGAGAACTCGAGATGTTCGACCCAGTGACATCTCGAGTTCTTGCGCAACTCGAGTAGGTGTTAGTGGTGACTGCAAACTTTTCTGAATATCACGAATGACCCAGCCGTGATCTTTGTCGACCCAGGTTGGGTGCATTACAGGTTTGTCAAAAACCGCTTTGCCTAAAGAAGAAATAGTGAGAGAAGTCGTGGCTATCACAGCGTCTTGACTATTGACAGGCCAGCGCTCGTCGGTGGGCAAGTTGGAAAGTACATTTCCCAAACCAAACATGATCCACACGCCGTTAACTTGTTTGGTTGGTTGCACCACGTGGGCGTGATGCCCAACGATCAAGTCGACTAGGCCGGATGCAGTGAGTTCATCGGCAATTGATATCTGCATCGAATTGAGACTTGAATCCTTTTCGTTACCCCAATGCATGCTCACGATTGTGGCTTGCGAACCCAACTCGCGCGCGCGCTTGGCATCGCGCAGAATGAGGCCGGTGTTGATGATGGCGGAGCGCCATTGCGTCTCTTCGGGCATGATCAGACCGTTGTAACTGAATGTGTACGACAGGTGACAGAGATTGATGCCATCGACAACAAAAATATGTGGCTCAATCTCCTCAGGAGTGCGAGCCATTCCAGATTGCTGCACACCTGCTTCGAGCAGTGCGTTGACAGTGGCATCAATGCCGTCATTTCCTCGGTCGTATGCATGATTGCTCGCAGTCGAGCAGCGATCAAATCCGGCATCTGCAAGAGCGGATGTAATTTCTTTTGGTACACCAAAGAACGGGTAGGTCGAGAGCTTCTCGCCGTCTGGCGCTATTGGAGTTTCGAGATGGCAAATCGCCACATCGACACCACTGATCAATTGCTTGACGTCGGCAAACATCGGGCGAAAGTCGTAGCCGGTTTGATTGGCGAGGGCAGTGCGCTGAGCCTGATTGATGAGTGGTGTATGTGGCAGTACATCGCCGGTGAATGCAAACGTGAGAGATTGCGACAGAGTTGTAGTCGTTGTAGTCGCTGGTGTTGTAGTCGTTGATGTTGCAGTCGTTGGTGTTGTAGTGCAGCCGGCTCCGACAACCGATAACGCAACGACGACCCAACCGAATTTCACTCACTCAATCTATTGCGGCGCAATTACTGCCGCGTGTGCTTACTCGCGTGGATTGGCTGCGATAAATTCGACAATGATCTGTGCGAGCTGCTCGCCTTTGTTTTCTTGCAAGAAGTGACCGGCGTCGGAAATGGTGACATGTGGTTGGTTGGCCGCACCTGGAACGTCTCGCATAAACGGTTTTTCGCCACCTGCTGTGACAGGATCTTGATCGCTGAATGTGCAGAGGAATGGTTTTTCAAACTTGCGCAGCACACCCCATGCGATTTCGTTGTCGCGGTTGGATGGGTCGTCGACAGTGACAGGAACAAAAGTGGGGAAGATGCGAGCACCCGACTTGTAGGTCTCATCAGGAAATGGTGCATTGTATGCATCGACCTCTGCAGGTGTAAGAGCCTTGAGGCTGCCGCCATTGACGATGAAGCCAACTGGAAATGTTGGAGTGGTTTGCGAGAAGTTGCGCCACCGCATAAATGCATCGTTTGATGAAAAGTCTGTCTTGCGCCCGATTGGCAAACCGGTGTTGCCCGCAACCACTCGATCAAATCGTTCTGACTCGGCAGTGACGAGACGCAATCCAATCAGACCGCCCCAGTCTTGACCGAAAAATGTGATGTGGCGCAGTTGCAACTTGTCGAAAATGAGTTCGCTCATCCATGCAACGTGACGTGCATATGAATAGTCGGTTTGTTCAGTCGGCTTGTCGGAGCGACCAAAGCCGACCAAGTCTGGGGCGATCACTCGGTGTCCTGCTGCGAGCAGGATCGGAATCATCTTGCGATACAAGTAGCACCACGAAGGCTCGCCGTGCATCAGAAGCACTGGGTCTGCATCGCCTGGACCTTCATCGATATAGTGCACTCGCAGCGTGCCACCCTCGAGGTCGGAAATCTCGCAATAGTGGGGCTCGTAGTTGTAGCCGTCGAGATTGGCAAAACGCTCGTCTGGTGTACGCAATGCTTTCATCTTGTTGTCCTTTGCATTTGAAATTGTTGTGATCGTCGAATAAGAGGTTAGATCGTTGTTGCTGTGAGGTCGTCGCCGAGCACGATTTCGCCAGCAAAATGTGCGGCGGCAATTGCGCGCCACTCCTCTTCTTGACCTGGCTGAATACTTGGTACGTAGTGAGTCAATATCAATTTCTTGACACCAGCGCGCGTTGCGGTTTGTGCCGCCTGCTCAACCGTCGAGTGGTAGTCCAAAATGTCGAGGAAGCGTTTGTTTTTAACAAGGCTGACGAGATCTTCGCGCAACACGGTTTGCACATATGCATCTGCGCCTTTGCAAATGGCGTCCAGCGTCGGACAAGGAATGCCGTCTCCACCAAGCACGAGAGACTTGCCTTCGTGTTCGATGCGATACGAAACAGTTGGTTCAACAGGCGCGTGATTGGTTTGACCAACAGAGATTTGCGCTTCGCCGAGTGTGAATGTCATGCCTGGTGTTACTTCGGTGACAATGATGTTTGGCTGCCACCACAACGTGTCGGGGTGATGCGCGAGCCGGTAACTGATGTCGGGTGCAAGTGAAGCAAGGATGCCATCAACAACTTCTTGAGTGCGCGGTGGGCCATAAATGTGAAGCGGTGTCTCTGCCTGACTCATGACCCAGTGGGTAGTGATGACGTCGTTGAGATCGGTGAGGTGATCGCTGTGTAGATGGGTGATCAGCACACCCGATAAGAAGATTGGCAACGAGCCAGCTCCGGTGAGTCGCATCACCACGGCGCGACCAGCATCGACCAAAATCTGAGTAGTGCCGGCCTTTACTAACGTTGCAGGACCACCACGCATTGCGTCTGGCATTGGGCTTCCGGTGCCGAGCAAAATGACTTCCATGAGATCTCCAGTTTTTGTGTAGTTGTCGTGCAGTTGTCTGTGCGATTACGAGCCTAGCAATCTTTTCGCATACACTATGAGAAAAGTTGGTCCAAGCAAGAATTGGTACTTCGGTACTCGGAAAATGGGAGAGAGTGAGATGACTCAAAACAAATCAGTGCACCCAAATGAACCGGATTTCGCGGGCTTGATCGATTCGTCGTATCAGACGTCGACTCCGTCTTGGCCAGAACTCCCCAAAGGTCTGCATGGCGCCAATGTGATCACCATCGTGTTTGACGACATGGGCTTTAGCCACCCAAGTTGTTTTGGCAGCACCATGCACACACCAAACATCGATCGTCTCGCACAAAATGGTTTGCGCTACACCGGCTTTCACACAACTGCATTGTGCTCGCCGTCTCGTGCAAGTTTGCTCACCGGTCGTAATCACCACGCGGTTGGCATGCGTGGAGTTTCAAACTGGAATACTGGTTTTCCAAACATGCGCGGAGGCATCACGCCGAAAGCAGCAACAATGGCCGAAGTATTGCGACTCGAGGGCTATGCAACATTGTGTGCAGGCAAGTGGCACCTCGCGCCAATGGAAGAATGCACGGCGGCTGGCCCGCACACCAACTGGCCATTACAAAAAGGCTTTGACCGCTTTTACGGATTTTTGAATGGCGAGACCGATCAGTTTTATCCTGAGCTCACTCAAGATAACCAACACATCTTGCCGCCGCGCACACCAGAAGAGGGCTATCACCTCTCGGAAGATCTTGTCGAGCAGTCGACAACATGGATTCGAGATTTGGTTTCGGTGCGACCCGATCGTCCGTTTTATTTGTATCTTGCATTCGGAGCACAACATGCACCGCACCATGCACCAGATAGTTATTTGGCAAAGTGGCGCGGCAAGTTCGACGAAGGCTGGGACGTGCATCGCGATGTGTGGTTTAAGCGACAGATCGAGATGGGCATTGTTCCGCCCGACACCGTGCTGTCGCCGCGCAACCCTGGCGTGCGCCCATGGGCAGAGTTGACTGCCAATGAAAAACTTTTTGCGTGTCGTTTGCAAGAAGCATTTGCTGCAATGCTCGACCACACCGATGTGCAGATCGGTCGACTACTTGACTTTCTTGATAAACACAATCTGACCGACAACACGATGATCGCATTGCTTTCGGATAACGGTGCGAGTCGTGAAGGTGGACCACAAGGTGTTGTTGACGAATTTAGTTTCTTTAACAGCATGTGGGAAGACGTAGATGACATGGTTGCCAATCGTCTTGATGACATCGGCACCAAAAATGCTCACTCCAACTATCCGTGGGGTTGGGCGCAAGTGGGCAATACCCCGAGTCGTTGGTACAAGTCGCAAACATACGGCGGAGGCATTCGTGACTCGCTGATTCTTCACTGGCCAAAAGGCATTGACCAGCCAGGTGGCATTCGCTCACAGTTTTGCCACATCACCGATATTGCGCCAACGGTTTATGATGCGCTCGGTATTACTGTGCCCCCTGTTGTAAATGGTCACGGACAAATGCCGATGCACGGCGAGAGTTTGGCATACACATTTAACAGTGCGACTAGTGCAACTAAGCGTGGACCACAATATTTTGAAATGATGGGTCACCGCGCTATCTGGGCAGATGGATACAAGGCAGTGACGTTTCACGATCAAAACGTGCCATACGAAAATGACACATGGGGTTTGTACAAAATCGATGAAGATTTTTCGGAGATGCATGACTTGTCGGTGAAACATCCGGCAAAGCTCAAAGAAATGATTGCATTGTGGTGGGAGCAAGCCGAGTTGCACGGAGTATTGCCACTTGATGATCGCGGCATCGAGATCTTTGGATCAAAATCGCGTCCAGGCTCGCCGCACTACGGCAATACCTATACGTATTATCCACCAGTTGCGCATATACCTGCAGACGCATGCCCGCTGTTGAGCGGCCGAGCATGGACAATCACTGCAGACGTAGTTGTGGGCAATCAACCGCTTGAAGGTGTGATTTACGCGCGCGGCGCACACAACATCGGGCACTCGTTCTTTGTTCAAAACTCCGTGCTGCACTTTGACTACAACGCGCTTGGCAAACATCAGCGGGCGAGTGCCCCGATTTCATTACAACCCGGCAATCACCAGATTGGCGTCCGATTTGATCGCGAAGATTCAACAGGAACGATCACACTGACGGTTGATGGAAATGATGTTGGATCAGTGCACATTCCCAAGATTGTGCGAGTGCTTGGATCGATGGGAATGGATTTGGGGAGCGATCAGTTGTCGCCAGTTGTGAGCGATTACGTTGCTCCGTTTGCATGTAACTCCACTATCACTAAAGTGCATTTTGAGATTCGCAGCCGTGCCACCAAGGCTGACATCGATGCGTTCTTAATTACCGAAGCAGCAAAGGAATAACACAGGCATGTCTAGCGAATTGATCCTTGATTCATTGCAGCGCCGTATGAAGGCTTTGCATTCGCTGTATGACCAAGCTTTAAGCACGATGACAATAGACCATGTCAATCATTTTGAGCGCGAAGGTGTGATGCCAATTGCATTCAGTCTGTTTCACATTGTCAACATGATCGACGCGTCGTTCATGTTGATCACGGGCGTCGCCCCGATCTGGAATGACGAGTGGAAGGCACGCGTCAATCCGTCTATTGCCGATCACGGCAAGCACAAGACGGTGGATGAAATGGTTGGCCAGCGCATTGGCGATTACCAAGCATTTCAGGAATACCTGCAGCTGGTTTTCAATCGCGTGCACGCTTGGCTTGAGACACTTGATGCTGGTGAACTCAAGCGAGTTGTGATCGCGCGGCCGTTTCCGCCGCAAATCGAGTCGACGTATTCGGCTCGCGTGGCGGGGGACGTGGGTATCACCGTGTTGGACGCGGTCGAGTGTTGGATCTATCAGCACGGTCTGCGTCACATGGGCGAGATTGAACTTGCTCGCGGGCTTGTTGGTCTTGGGGGAATGACGAGCTAATAAACGCAGCGTGTTTAGCGCTGCGGTCCGCGGATGAGTTTGCCAGGCAATTCGCCGGTGAATGCATCGTTTTCGACGGTTTGCACTCCGCTAACAAATGTTTTGTTGTAGCCATGTGCGGTTTGCACAAGGCGCCTGCCCTGAGCGGGCAGATCGTAAGCCATGTATGGCATATCAAAACCCAACTGGTCGAAATTGATTACGTTGAGGTCGGCTTTCATACCAGGAGCAACAATGCCGCGGTCGAGTAAGCCGTGCAACTCGGCAGTGTGACGTGTTTGGCGGTACACAATGTGCTCAATCGAAAGTTTTGGACCGCGCGTGCGATCTCGAGCCCAGTGCGTGAGCATAAACGTGGGCATGCCTCCATCGCAGATTGCGCCGCAATGCGCTCCTGCATCGCTGAGACCGTTTCGTGTTTGTGGGTGCTGCATCATCTCGTAGGTCATGGAAAGATCGCCGTACATGTAGTTGAAAAATGGCGAGTAGATGATGCCCTTGCCCTCATTGGTCAACAGATGATCGACAATCAGTTGCATTGGAGCAACTCCAGTTCGCTTCGACTCTTGGCCAATTGACGTGCTGGGGTGCGGCTCGTAATCGATGTTGGCTGTCGTTACCGGATACATCCGCCCCAATGATTTGGTGACGAGTCCGTTGTAAAAACCATCGGTGGGCACTTCGCTCACAAATCTTGCGCGACGTAACGGTTCTTTGAGCGCTGCAATGCGTTGGGCAAATGGCAAGTGAGCAATCTCGTGATATGCAGGGTGGGCGAGTAACGGATGCACGCTGCCCTCGAGGCACATCAAAATCCCGATCGACCTACCAGCGGTTTGGGCAACGATCTTTTCTCCATTGGCGTGAGCCTGCGTAAGTAACGCAAGCGTTTTGCGCCATACTTCGCTGCCGTCATCTAATTGATTGACATTGACACTGACGGTGGCTCCAGATCGACGCGCAAGTTCTTGCATCCATGGCCATTCGTCTACAGGCACTCGCGAATGCTCCGGAGAAAATTGAAAGATGCCGTGCCCGACACGCTTCATTGCATCGGCAATTCCATACAACTCGTCTGGCTGTGCTGTAGTGCCTGGCACAAGAACGCCGTGCTTGGAGCGATGCAATGACGTTCGCGAAGTAGAAAAACCGAGGGCACCCGCGCGCAACGCTTCCTCGGTGAGTGCGCTCATCTGCGAAATATCGTCTGCAGTTGCGTCTTCGTTGTCGGCACCACGATCACCCATCACAAATGCGCGCAATGCGCCATGAGCAATTTGTGTGCCCATGTCGAGCACGTGTGGTTGTCGCTCGAGTGCATCGAGATATTCGGGGAACGAAGTCCATTCCCACTTGATACCTTCAACCATTGCTGAGCCAGGAATATCTTCGACGCCTTCCATGAGATCGATCAGCCATTGATGGCGATCGGGTGCTGCGGGGGCAAATCCAACGCCACAGTTACCCATGACAACAGAAGTGACACCGTGCCAACTACTTGGTGTCAACCATGGATCCCATGTTGCCTGCGCGTCATAGTGTGTGTGCACGTCGACCCAACCTGGAGTGAGCAGCAACCCATCGGCATCGATATGGCGATGTGCATGTGCCGTAGAAACTGAACCCGGTTCGCCGACTTCGGTGATTTTGCCGTCGATAAATGCAATGTCGGCATATCGGGGTGCCAACCCAGTGCCATCGACCAACGTGGCCCCCGTGATGACAGTCTTTTTGCCGGTTTCCATCAGGAGAAAATCTAACGCAATGGCGCGGCTGGGCGCTACTAAACGCAGCGATTACGAATGGTTCCAACACCCTCAAGGGTTGTTTCGATGATGTCGCCGCTGCGTAGGTAACGGGGCGGCTTGTGACCATGCCCCACACCAGATGTGGTACCAGTAAATATCGCATCGCCAGGGTAGAGATTGCAGATGCCCGACAAATAGGAAACAATTTCTGAAATATCGAAGATCATGTCGTTGGTCATGGTGTCTTGACGTGTTTCGCCGTTGATAGAACACGTGAGCCGTAAGTTGTCGCGACTTGCATGCTCGCGCATGTCGGCGACCCATGGTCCAATCGGACTAAATCCCGTGCGGCTTTTTCCAAGGCTGAATTGAGGTGGCACGCCGCTGTATTGCAATGTGCGATCCGATAAATCTTGGCCAACGGCAATGCCGGCGATGTGTTGCCATGCAGTTTCTTTGTTGATGTCTTGTCCACCTGTGCCGATCACGATGACGAGCTCTGATTCGTAGTCGCATGTATCGCCGACAAGATGAACATCGCCGCAGGGTGTATTGATTGAACTTTGAAATTTGGCAAACGTGAGCGGAGTAGTCGGGAGAGGGCTGTTCATTTCTTTGGCGTGCAATTTGTAATTGAGACCAATGGCAAAGAGTTGACGTGGGCGAGGAATAGGACAGTCAAGTTGTTCAAGAGAGCAAGGCACCCCGTCGGTGATAGTCAGTGACTGTGCGTGAAGGGCAAGTGTGTCCCAAACGCTGAAGCATGCCATCGGGTCACTTGGAAGAATTCCATTGCTCGAAGTTTCAACATCGACAACGCGAAAGTTGTCTGATGTTCCGACTACGAACTGTGCTCGACCCTGAACCGATGCAAGCTTGAGCGACATATTGAACTCTGTGCGCTGAGTTAAATGCGACCGTATGCAGCGCGACGCTGTGCTTCGGCCTTTGCTCTGTCGAGACGATCTTTTTCTTTACGCTCGGCACGGGCACGACGCTTTTCGTCTTGTGCAACAGCATCGACCGATGCGGCACCAGGGGCAGTGCGAGCAGCTGCTTCTGGAGCGCTATGAATCATGAATCGCTCATCGGTGTTGACGAGTTTGCGGAATCCGCCAAGTGAAACCGAGTACTGCACGGCCATCAGGCGCACTGCATCAAGTCCAAATGTTTCAACAAGTGCAGGTATCACAAGTTGCAAATCCTCGAGGCTTGGGTCGTCTGACTGGTCGCCCAACAACTCGATCGCTCGCTCTGTTGCGCCTTCGCCAAACAAGACTCCGGTGTCGAGGTATGAGCGACGCTCTTTCATAGCCTCACGAATTTTTGGTGCAAGCGTGGCTGGTTCGGTAAATGCTCCTGCAGGCAGGGCGAGCACTTTGGCAAGGGCGTCGCGCAGTTTTTCCTCGACGGCTGCGGCAAGTTTGACGATCGATTCGTCGGTCAAGGTGCTGAAAACTGCCGCGTAACGGCGCTCGATCAAAATGGTGTCTCTGGCGTTACTGACTGGCATTGGGTATTTCCTTTTCTGCTTCGTTGAAGCGACGCTTCAGTGTGTCAGACAAGGGCCCCCGTTACTACCTGCAAAGGACTATTAGATCCAATCTGACGCGATGTTTCCTATGATGTGCCCATGAAGGCAGCCACGCCGGCGCTTGTGCGCCTCGAGCAACTTGGTATTCACTATGTTGCGCACACGTTTGATCACGACCTGGCTTCAACAGATGACATTGGTTATGGCAGGGCTGCGGCTCGCGCGCTCGGTGTCGATGAGTCGCGCGTCTACAAAACGCTGCTTGCACAGTCTGAAAACGGACCACTTGTGGCCATCGTGCCAGTAAATGCGCAACTTTCGTTGAAATTCTTGGCACACGTAGTTGATGCAAAACGCTGCGAGATGGTTGAGGCTTCGCAGGCGCCAAGAATTACGGGATACGTGGTGGGTGGCATCAGTCCGTTTGGTCAAAAGCGAAAATTGCCAACTGTTGTCGACGAGAGTGCACTGTTGCAAGAAACCATGTTGGTGAGTGGCGGTCGACGAGGCCTCGACATCGAAATTGGTGTGAATGATCTGATTGCTGTGCTGGGTGCGAAGGTTGGAGCGATAGCCGCCGCTAATGACTAATCAGTGCTTGCACTTCGCGGATATTCATTTGGTGCGTTGTGTGCAAGGTGAGGTCGCCAATGGTTCCGCTTGTGCCTACATTTGTTGACCATGTGACATGCCACTGCACGGCAACATCAGCCTCGAAGAGTCCTGTCGACTGTGTTGCAGATGAGTGATGGTAGGTGTACATGCACGGAGACGACATGCGGTCTCCAAATTGCGACATCCAGATCAATCCAGGATTGTTGCAGGTGATTGGGCCAGAACCTAAGTTGCCGTCACCTGGATCGAAAATGAGTTTCTTTGGTGTGGCTTTGGTGGTCACAGAGATACGACCTACCGGTGTCATGACGGATGCAGTGAGTTTGACAGGAATCCATAACACGGGGTTGACCCAAATCCATGTGCCTATATCGACGAACCCTCGTCGGGCTGGTGGGGCAAAGTTGCCCCAGAGCGCAGGCAAGTTGTCGTAGACGATCGATGCCGCATGCTCAGCGAGCTGTTCGGTTGAGACCTGAGGAAGCCAGTGGTATGTGGTTTGTTGATCACGGTCGGGACACGTGAAGTCGTACAACTTATAAGTGACTGACCCAATGTGCTTGATCACGGCCGTGCCAGGGCCGGTTGCGCTCGCATCACGAGGCAAAGATTCTGCCCACTCGCATTCCGAATCAGCGCCCCCACCACCCCCCGGAGATGCTCCGTATTCGATGCCTGCCATTATTTGATCACCACGAACTGCACTGCTGACATCGATTGTTGAGTCTGGGGCTGGCGAGGATTGGATGGCGTGCACCGTGGCTGGACTTTGGAGCATCCAAATCGATGTGGCCACAAGTAGGGCCGTTGTATATTTCGGAGTCGATTTCATGGCTTGTTAAATCCACATTGATCGACATTGAATTTGATCATGCTTGCCGACCACGAAAAGAATTTCCAAGCACCATCGTCCTTCTTGAGTACCCACGTAGAAAGGTATGAACTCACTGCGTCGTTGAAGATGATGTCGTCAGCAGCGCTGTCTGTCGCGCCGGCATCAACCAATACCATCGAGTCATATGAGCATGCGTTGACTAGGGCAGTGTTGCTGTCGACAAGACTTAACGAATCGATGCGCACGAGTGCAACACCAGAGCCCTTTCGTGAGCGAATGTTGGCTGCGGAATAGTCGCGTATCAGGCGATTGAGGTATTCACGCCAAGGCGAATTTGGCACGGTAATTCGCGAGGCAACACACTTTTTTGGCGCCAACATGCATATGTTAAAAATATTCTGATTCGAAATGAAATCACTGCGCAACTGTGCAATAGCGCCAGGATTCATGACGGGATTTGTGACAGGTGTTGTGTTCAAAGTCGATGGAATCGAATCCATCACAGCATCAGTTATTTCCGTTGTGTCAGTTGTTTCCGTTGTGTCCATTGTCGTGAAGTCCAATGTCGTTTGTTCTCTGTCGCCTACGCCCAGTTGCACAACGCACGAACACAACACAACAGCCAGTGGGACAAGTAAACATTTCCTGAACAGCATCCGATCCTCCTTGTTTGATGACCGAATGTGGATATTGACAGTCGAAATGTGCGGTTGGCGGATTGTGCGCAAGAAAGTCACATGAAATCAACCAGAAAACAGTGCAGATGCAGACGGTAGAATTGCTAGACCCCAAAATGAGCCAACAACACCCAGACCTCGCGGCCGAACAGGCCCACATCGACAGGGCATATGAGTGCCTTGAGCGCAGTCGCACCGACGCGTGGCGCATTCGGACTCTCAACGAAGCCGACAAGGGTGGCACATTTCAGGCCCGTTATGAGCGCAACGCGTTTGACGAACAATTGGTTTTACGACTCACCCAATTAGACCTAGGCGATGCGGCTCTCGTGTTTGGGCGCATTGATCGATTTGGCGAAGTAGAGGGTGAGATCGAAAGTTTTCACGTTGGTCGTCTCGCAGTAGCAGACGAACATCATGAACCAGTAGTTGTCGACTGGCGCGCACCGGTTTCTGAGCCGTTTTACCGAGCGACTGGGCGTGAGGCGATGGGTCTTGCTCGACGCCGTCACTTTGCCGTCAATGGCCAAAAGTTGTTGGGCATCGAAGACGAATTGTTTGGCGAAGGACACTTGGGTGTTGGTCATGACGAAGGTCTTGGCGGCGGCGTTGCTTCAGGAGTCGAGCAAACCGCAACTGGTTTGCGCGGGTACTCGACACTGCTGACAGCACTTGCACGCGGACGTACTGGACAGCTCGGCGACATCGTTGCAACTATTCAAGCCGAACAAGATCAGATCATTCGCTCAAGCCACAACGGCGTGCTCGTTGTGCAGGGTGGTCCGGGCACTGGCAAGACTGTTGTTGCACTGCATCGCGCTGCGTACTTGTTGTACACATTTCGCTTTCCGCTCGAAGACCAGGGCGTGTTAGTGATTGGCCCTAATCGCGTGTTCTTGCGCTACATCGAACAAGTATTGCCATCGTTGGGTGAAGCAGGTGTTGAACAAGTTGTGCTTGCCGATTTAGTGCCGGGTCATCGCATTGGAGTAGTCGATACCAATGCAGCAAAACGTGTCAAAGGCGATATCCGTATGGCAAAGGTGATGACGAAAGCGGTTCACGATCGTCAACGCCCAGTGCGTGATGACGTCGAGATTCCGTATGGTGCTGGTTTCATGCGCTTGCGAGCCACGGAGTCGGCGCGCATCGTGCGCGATGCACGACGACGGTACCGTCGGCACAATGCCGCTCATAGGTGGATAGAAACCGAAGTGATTAGCGCAATGATTGCCTCGAGTCGCAATCCAGACGCCGATGTTGACGCATTGCGCGATTCGTTGCGTGATATTCCAGAGTTTCGTGCCACTCTCGCACGCATGTGGCCGATGCTCACACCAGCCGAATTACTCCATGACTTGTTTGGATCTGCAGCACTTGTGAGGTCGGCTGCAAAAGACGAGTTTGCTGCCCAAGAATATGAGTGCCTCGTGCGCGCACGGAGTAGTTCGATAGCCGAAGTGTTGTGGAGCGACAGCGATGTTGCACTGCTCGACGAAGCGCTTGCATTGTTGGGGCCACGCCCACGCAAAAACGGCAAGATTGACGAGACCGACGAGGTGCGCGTGTTTGGACACATCGTGATCGACGAAGTGCAAGACCTCACACCGATGCAGTTGCGCATGGCATCCCGCAGGTCGCTCAGTGGGGCAATGACCGTTGTTGGCGACTTGGCTCAAGCAACCGGCCCGTTTGCACCGAATGCTTGGTCGGATTTGTTGCAATACCTGCCAAACAAGCGCGAGCAAGAAGTCATTGGATTGTCGGTCGGTTACCGAATACCTGCCCAGATAATGGCGCTTGCCGACAAGGTGATGATTGAAGCTGCGCCTTCACTACGTGCACCGAAGTCTGTTCGCGAAGGAGACTTTGGTCCT